>JACIXM010000198.1 GCA_014360395.1 Actinotalea sp. | reverse complement strand
GGCCGTCGCGTGCGGCATGAGCCGGGCGGTGCGCTCCATCAGGCGCGCAGGCACCGGCGCCCCCGCCGACAGGAAGGTGCGGACGCCCGCGAGCGCGTCGCGGTCCTCGGGCTCGAGGTCGTCCGCGGTCGCCACGACGTTCGCGATCGCCGCGGGCGAGAGGAACAGGGTCACGCCGGCAGGGTCCGCGCGGGGACCGGTCGCGTCCCCGGCCGGCGCACCGGCGTCCACCGGAGCGCCGTCGGCCCGTCCGCCGTCGGCCGCCGCGCGCACCGCCGTCGCGACTGCTCGCGCGGTGAGCGTGCGCGGCGCGGTGACGTCCATGTCGGGCGTGACGGACAGGCACCCGAGCGCCGGGCCGAGCAGCGCGAACGGCGCGAAGCCGGCGACGAGCCCGTCGCCGACGCCGAGCCCGTACGTCGCCGCGAGCACGTCGCGGACGGCGGCGAGCTGCTCGTGCCGGTAGACGACGCCCTTGGCCGGACCGGTCGACCCGGAGGTGAAGAGGATCGCGGCGACGTCGTCGGGCGCGGGCTCCGGCGGCAGCTCGGTGAGGCGACCGAGGTCCACGACGTCCGCGAGGCACAGCTCGACGCCCAGCGCGGTCGCGGCGGCCGAGGACAGGGGCGTCGTCGAGATGCGCTTGCCCGGCCACCCGAGGGTGCGCGCCGCGGTCAGGCCCTTCAGCGCGCCGATGACGTGGTCCGGCTGTGCGCCCCGGACCGCTCGCGACAGGCCCTGCACCCCGAGCCCGGCGTCCGCGACGACGACGACGGCGCCGATCCGCAGGCACGCGTAGAGCACGGCGGTGAGGTCCGCACCGGGCGGGACCAGGAGCGAGACCCGGTCGCCGCGCCGGACGCCGACGGCGTGCAGGCCGGCCGCGATCTCGCGGACGCGGCGGGACAGCAGGCGCCAGCTCACGGTGCGTGGCTCCGCGGCGGCCGGCGACGCCGCGCCCAGCCCGTGCCGCACGGCGTCGACCGCGTGGCGCAGCCGGGTGCCCGCGGCTCGCGGCGGCGCCATCTCCACCAGCGCGGTCGCAGGGCTGTCGGCGAGCGCGTCGAGGTGGTGCCACAGCGGCGGGCGCTGCTCGGGCGCGGACCAGCCGCCCCTGACAGCGGCGGCGACGGCGGTGACGCCGGCGAGCGCGTCGACGTCAGTCCGGGCGGCGACCTCCTCGCCCACCGCGGGCTGCGCGCCCGCGTCGTGCGGCGGGCGGCCGACCGGCTCGTCGTCGGCCTGCCCGATGGGCTGCTCACCGAACGCCATGGGCTGCGGGCGGACGACGTCGTCGAGCCGGTCGCCCAGCCAGGTCAACGTCGCGCCGGCGTGGTCGACGTCCTCGGCCAGGAGGTGGCCCGCGGCCTCGAAGCGGTGGACGTCGGCGCGCGGCAGCCGGTCGATGAGGTCGTCGAGGTAGCGGTCGCCGAAGACCGGGTCGCGCGGCCCCCACAGCAGCAGCGCCGGCACGTCGAGGCGGCGCACGCCCTCGGCGATGCGGTCCAGCTCGGGGAAGCTCGGGTGGTCGGGGGTCGCGGGGATGTCGGCCACGAACGCCCCGATGCCGCCGCGCCGCTCGGCCGCCGGGTACGGCGCGCGATAGGCGTCGCGGACCTCCGCCCCGAGCGGGGGCCGGGCGAGGGCGAGGGTCGTCTCGAGGAAGGCCGGCGTCCGCACGGTGCCGGGGCCGAGGGCGCCGAGCGCCAGGCGCAGCGGCGCGGGGATCGGCTCGCCGTCGGGCTGATGGACCGCGGTGTTGTGCAGGACGACGCCGGACAGCAGGTCGCGATGGTCCACGGCCCAGCCGAGGGAGACGACGCCACCCCAGTCGTGGCCCACCGTGACGACCGGCCCCTCGAGCCGGAGGGCGTCGGTGAGGTCGTCGAGGTCGCGGACACGACGGCGCAGGCCGCGGGCGGTGCCGGTGCGCTCGGAGAAGCCCATCTCCAGCTGGTCCACGGCGACGACGCGCCACGCCGGCCCCCCGTGCGCCGCCTGGCGCAGGGTCGCGTCGAGCAGGTCCCGCCACAGGTAGGACCAGGTCGGGTTGCCGTGGACGCACAGCAGCGTGCCGACGGGCTCGGCGCCGAGCTCGGCGAGGCAGTCGGCCGTGTCCAGGACGTGCCACGTGCGCACGGGCCGCGGGGCCGCCGCGAGCGGGTCGAGGCGGTCGCCGCCGTCGACGGGCGTGGGCGGCACGCGCCGCTCGCTCGGTGCACCCGGGCCGACCGCGGCGTCGTCGTCGGACGCTGCCTGGGACTCCGCGTGCGTCTCCGAGCCCCACCCGCGCTCCCCGAGCAGCGGCGACTCCGGGACGGTGACCAGGCGCGACCACGCCGGGTCCAGGCCGGGCAGGCCGCCAGGGGGGAGGGAGGCGGGTGCGGTCGACGTGGCGGCGGGCGGGAGCGTCGTCGTCATCGGGGAGTCCTGGAGGAGGAGTGCGGGCGGGCGGCGCCGTCGGTCACCAGGCGAGCTCGAGCATCGCGGTGTTCAGGCCCGAGCCGACGCCCATGAGCAGCACCCGGTCCCCGGGCGCCAGGTTCGGCGCCTCGTGCGCCAGCGTGATGGGGATCGACGCGGGGCCGACGTTGCCGAACCGCGGGTAGGTCAGCGGGATGCGCGACCGGTCGAGCTTCGCGGCCTTGACGATCGCGTTGGTGTGCACGTCGGAGACCTGGTGCATGACGTACCGGTCCATCGCCGACCAGTCGAACCGCTCACGCGCCTCGGACCAGGCCGCCATGACGAGCTTCATCCCGCCCTTGAGCAGCGCCTTGGCGTCCGTGTACATGCCGGTCACGCTGCCGACGCACAGGTCGTGGAACTGGGTCGCCGCGCGCGTGACCCCGCCGACGATCCGGTGCCCGGACGGGTGCAGGTCCGCCCGGCCGAGCACCGCCGCGGCCGCCCCGGAGCCGAGCGTGAGCGTCGGGAACTCGCGCAGGAAGTCGGCGCGCGTGGCGCCTGGCCGGTTGAGCCGGTCGACGGTGTTGACCTGGATCTCGTCGGCGTCCTCCCCGTCGACGACGACGGCGTAGTCCACCTGGCCCGCGTCGATGAGCTGGGCGGCGAGGCTCATGCCGTTGACGAACCCCAGGCACGCGTTGGCGATGTCGAAGTTCACCGCCGACGGCGGCAGGCCGAGGCCGTGGTGCATCCGGACCGCCACGGAGGGCTCGAGGTGGGGGCGGGTGACGGAGGTGTTGATGAGCAGGCCGACGCGGGAGGGGTCGACGCCCGCCTCGGCGAGCGCCTTCCCGCCGGCCTCGATCGCGGCGGTGTCGAAGGACTGGCCGTCGGCCCAGTTGCGGCGCTCCTGGACCCCGGCGATCCGCTCGAGCAGGCCGGTGGGCAGCCGGAGGCGGTCCAGCGTGGGGCGCAGGCGCTCGTCGAGCTCGGCGGAGGTCGTCACCCGCTCGGGGGTCACCGCGGCGAGGGAGAGCAGGGCCACGTTGCGGTGGACGGTCGTCGCGTTGCCGTTCACACGGTCCCCTTGCTCGTCGTCGGCTCGTCGTGGGTCGGGTGGTGGCCCTCGCGGGCGCACCGGGCTGTCGTCGGGCGGTCTGGCGGCGGCCTGCCTGGGTTGGTCATCCTCCCCCGGTTCCCGCGGTCCGGCACCTGGTGACCCGCGGGTCCTCAGGGTCCGACGACGGGCGACGGGACCGTGATCACCATCATCGGGGCTGGTGATCGACGACGACAGGCGTCTGCGCGCAGAGCGAACACCCGACCCCTCGCCCGGCTCGCCGGCCCCCGGATGGGACCGCGGAGAGTCCACCGCGCCTGACGCGGGCAACCTTCCGCGATCCCGGGCCGCCGCCGGCTGTCAGACCGGCTGGAGCGGGCGGTGGTCGCCGTCGGGCAGCCGCACGCGGATGTCGTCACCGGCGCGGACGACGCCGCCGCGGCGCACCACGGCCATGACGCCCGCCCTGCGCACGACCGAGCCGTCCGGGCGCCGGCTCACCATCCGGCCCGTGAGGCCGCGGCCGAGCCCGTCGATCTGCTTGCAGGGGTTCCGCAGGCCGGTGATCTCGACGACGGCGTCGTCCCCCAGCTCCAGGAGCGTGCCCGTGGGCAGGGCGAGGAGGTCGACGCCGAGCGTCGTGACGTTCTCTCCCATCGCGCCGGGGGTGAGGACGTAGCCGTCGTCGGCGACGTCGTCGAAGAGCTCGGCGTGCAGCAGGTGGACCTGGCGCAGGTTCGGCTCCTCCGGCTCGCGGGCGGCTCGCGAGCGGTGCTTGACCGTCGCCCCCGCGTGCGCGTCGCCCTCGACGCCCCAGTTCTCCACGAGCAGGATCTCCTCGCGGACGACCTTGCTGAACCGGTGCGCGTCGTCGGACGCGACGGCCACGACGACCGGCGCGCGGTCGTGCGGTTCCAGGGGCATGGCCCCAGCGTCCCAGCCACCGCGTCCGCGCGGCAGGCCCGTCCCAGCGACCCGCCGCCGCACCGCACCGCACCGCACCGGTGAGCATGGGAGTCGCCATGCGACTCGCACCGTCACGACAAGACGCGCCCACCGACGACGCGGGCCGGGCGGTCGGACCGCCGCGTGGCATCAGTGCGCGACCCTCACCACTCGGCGAGGGTCCGGCGGAGCATCGCGCGTCCCTGGTCGGCGAAAGGGAGGTCGCCCACGCCCGTCGCCCAGATGACCGTCCGAACCGACTGGAGCAGGTTCTCCAGCAGCCACGACCCGCGGTCCGCGTCGCCGGACGGCCAGTCCGCGACCACATCCAGGCCGTCCCGCAGCGCCGCCACCTGCACCGTCGGCACCTGGTGGTGCAGCCGGACCAGGTCCGAGAACCACGGGCGCCGGTCGTAGCGACCGAAGTCGATGAGGGCGACGGCCGGGACGCCGTCGTGGTCCCGCCGGTCAGGGTCGACGAGCCAGTTCCGAGGCTGGAGGTCGCCGTGGGTCGGGACGAGGAGGACCGGCCCAGGCGTCAGCGCGGCGAGCAGCTCGACGGCGCCCCGGTGGTCCCGCTTCGGCAGCAGGTCCCGCGCCTCGGTCAGATCCCTGTCGAGCCGGGCCGCCACGCGGGCCTCGTGCTCGGTGTCGACCACGGGGGGCGCGGCGCCGTGCAGCCGCGCGAGCAGTCGCCCGGCGCGGCGGAACACGTCGGCGTCGCCCTCCCAGGGGCTGCCCTGCGCCAGGGTGCCCGGCAGACGGTGCGTGACGAGCAGCCCGACCTCCGGGTCGGCGTGGTGCACCCGGGGGAACCCGTCGCCGAGCCGCGGCAGGACCTCCTGGTGCGCCCGGATCTCCCGCCCGAGGTGGTGGGCGCTCCACGGCGACGTCGCCGCCTTGACGATGAGCCGGTCGCGCCCCGCGCGGACGTCGAGCACCGTGGTGCCCTGCACGGGCCAGCTGAGGTCGGCGACGACCTCGTACCCGCCGAGCCGTCGGTCCAGGGCTGCCGCTTGGGTGGGCAGGAGCGACGCGGACGGCGCCGCGCCACCGGTGTCACCGTCGGCAGGACCCCCCATCATCAGAGCCGCCAGATCCGATGACCGTCCCGACTGATCTCGGTGGGGTCCAGCTCGACGCCGGCCAGCTGCCGCACCTCGCTGACGGACGCCCGGCCCGCCTCCGCGATCGCGTCAGGTGTCACACCCGACTCGACCGCCGCGCGCACCGCGGACCGGAGGAGATCCAGCGCCTCCGGCGTGGGCTCGGCACGGTAGGCCTCGAGCGCGTCCACCACCCGAGCCGTCGGGTCGTCCCCAGAGCCATCCACCCGCCGACCCTACGGCGCACGGTCGACCACACCGTGGAGACGTCACCGCGGCAGACGCGGGCACCTCTCCGCGATGACGGCCGGGACGAGCGGGCGTCCGGATATCCGCGGGCCCCGACCCGTCCGCGTGGGCGAGAATGGGCGCCCGTGGGTGAGCCCGAGCAGGAGCAGCGGCCGACGTCGGACGACCGACGACGGCGCTCCGGCTCGCGCGGGCGCGGCCGCGGCCGTGGCCGACGACGCCCGGACGGCCCCGGACCGACCACGTCCCCGACGGCCCCCGACGGCTCCGCACCGACCACGTCGCCGACGGCCCCAGACGGCGCCGCACCGCCGACGTCACCGACCTCCCCGGACGGCTCCAACCCCACGACGAGCCCCGACCGCAACGCGCGCCGGGACGCCACCGATCGGCCCTCCGGGCGCGAGCGCGCCACCCGACGCACCGACCCCCGCACCGCCGTCGACCGCGCCACCCGCGACGCCGCCCGGGAGCACGCCCGCCGCGAGCGCCGGGCCGAGAAGCGCCGCGCCGTCGTCGTCCCGCCGATCACCTACCCGGAGGAGCTGCCGGTCTCGGCGCGCCGGGAGGACATCGCCGCGGCGATCCGGGACCACCAGGTCGTCGTCGTCGCGGGCGAGACGGGCTCGGGCAAGACGACGCAGATCCCGAAGATCCTGCTGGACCTGGGCCGCGGCCGGGACGGGCAGGTCGGGCACACGCAGCCGCGCCGGATCGCCGCGCGCAGCGTCGCCGAGCGGATCAGCGAGGAGCTGACCGGCAGCACCGGCGCGCTCGGAAGCATCGTCGGGTACCAGGTCCGCTTCACCGACCAGTCCAGCGAGGAGACGCTGGTCAAGGTCATGACGGACGGCATCCTGCTCGCGCAGATCCAGCGCGACCCGCAGCTGCTCGCCTACGACACCCTCATCATCGACGAGGCCCACGAGCGCAGCCTCAACATCGACTTCATCCTCGGCTACCTCACCCGCCTCCTGCCGCAGCGCCCGGACCTCAAGCTCGTCATCACCTCGGCGACCATCGACTCCGAGCGCTTCGCCCGGCACTTCGCCGGCCCGGCGACGCCCGAGCACCCCGACGGCGTCCCCGCCCCGGTGGTCGAGGTCAGCGGCCGGACGTACCCGGTCGAGATCCGCTACCGCCCCCTGTCCCCCGACGCCGACGTCCCCGAGGGATCCGACGACGACGTCCTGCGCGACCTCGAGGAGCCGCCGCCGCCCGCGAAGGGCAAGACGAAGGGTAAGAGCCGCACGGCGTCGTCGTCGGCGAAGGCCTCCCGCGCCGACGAGGACCGCGACGTCATGACCGCGATCTGCGAGGCGGTCGACGAGCTCGAGCGCGAGGGCCCCGGCGACGTGCTCGTGTTCCTGTCCGGCGAGCGGGAGATCCGCGACGCGGAGGACGCCCTGCGCGGCCACCTCGGCCCCCGCGTCACCGACCCGCGCCACCCCCGCGCGGTCGAGCTGCTGCCGCTGTACTCGCGCCTGTCCGCCGCGGAGCAGCACCGAGTGTTCGCCCCCCACAGCACGCGCCGCGTCGTCCTCGCCACGAACGTCGCCGAGACGTCGCTGACCGTGCCGGGCATCCGGTACGTCGTCGACCCCGGCACCGCGCGCATCTCGCGCTGGTCCAAGGCGACCAAGGTCCAGCGCCTGCCGATCGAGCCGATCAGCCAGGCGTCGGCGAACCAGCGCTCGGGGCGCTGCGGCCGCGTGGCGGAGGGCGTCGCGATCCGGCTCTACTCCGAGGCCGACTTCCTCTCGCGCCCGGAGTACACCGAGCCGGAGATCCTGCGCACGTCGCTGGCGTCGGTCATCCTGCAGATGGTCGCGGTGGGCGTCGCGCAGTCCCCCGACGACGTCGCCGCCTTCCCCTTCGTCGACCCGCCCGACACCCGCGCGATCCGCGACGGCGTCCAGCTGCTCACCGAGCTCGGCGCGCTGGAGACGGTCCCGCCGGAGCGCGGAGGCGGCACGCGCCTCACCGACGTCGGGCGCGCGCTCGCCCTCCTGCCCATGGACCCCCGCCTGGCCCGCATGATCGTCGAGGGCGGCCGGCGCGACGTCGCGCGCGAGGTCATGGTCATCGCCGCCGCGCTGTCCATCCAGGACCCGCGCGAGCGCCCGGCCGAGCAGCGCGCCCAGGCCGACCAGCTGCACGCCCGGTTCGCCGACCCGACGTCGGACTTCCTGTCCTACCTCAACCTGTGGCACTACGTCCGCGAGCAGCAGCGGGAGCTCTCCGGCTCGGCGTTCCGGCGGCTGTGCAAGGCCGAGTACCTCAACTACCTGCGGCTGCGGGAGTGGGCGGACGTCGTCGCGCAGCTCAAGGAGATGGCCAAGCCGCTCGGCATCACCGTCCGCCCCCCGGCCCGCGTGGGCACCGCCGACGACGACGCCGACCTCACCGCACCGGGCGCGCTGCGGCTGGCGTGGGACGCCGACCGGATCCACCAGGCGGTGCTGTCCGGGCTGCTGTCGCACATCGGGATGCAGGAGGTCACCGAGGTGCGGGTCGGCGGGCCGACCGGCAAGGACCGGCGGGGGGACCGGCCCGGCCGCAAGCCGCAGGCGCGCAACGAGTACCTCGGGGCGCGCGGGGCGCGGTTCGCGATCTTCCCCGGCTCGCCGCTGTCGAGGAAGCCGCCGTCGTGGGTCATGGCCGGCGAGCTCGTCGAGACGTCCCGGCTGTGGGCACGGGACGCCGCCCGGATCCAGCCGGAGTGGGCCGAGGAGCTCGCCCCGCACCTGGTCAAGCGCACGTACTCCGAGCCGGCGTGGTCGACCAAGCAGGGCGCCGCGACCGCCTTCGAGAAGGTGCTGCTCTACGGCGTCCCGATCGTCGCGCGCCGCAAGGTGCTCTTCGCCAAGGTCGACCCCGAGCACGCCCGCGAGCTGTTCCTCCGGCACGCCCTCGTGCAGGGCGAGTGGACGACCCACCATCGGTTCTTCCACGACAACCAGGCGACCCTGGCCGAGGCCGAGCAGCTCGAGCACCGCGCGCGCCGCCGTGGGCTGGTCGTCGACGACGACGTCCTGTTCGACTTCTACGACGAGCGCGTCCCGGCCGACGTCGTCTCCGCGCGCCACTTCGACCAGTGGTGGAAGAAGGCCCAGCGCGACGACCCGGACCTGCTCACCTTCGACCTGGACATGCTCGTCACCGAGGAGGCCGCCGGCGCCGCGGCGGACCTCGCGCAGTTCCCGGCCGAGTGGGAGCAGGGCGACCTGCGCCTGCCGCTGACCTACCAGTTCGAGCCCGGGTCCGACGCCGACGGCGTCACCGTCCACATCCCCGTCCAGGTGCTCAACCGCGTGCGGCCCGAGGGCTTCGACCGGCTCGTACCCGGCATGCTCGAGGAGCTGGTCACGGCCACGATCCGTGGCCTGCCCAAGCCGGTGCGGGTGCAGCTCGTACCCGCGCCCGACGTGGCGCGCGAGGTCGTCGCGTGGCTGCGGGCGAACGAGCCGTCGTGGGAGGACACGGTGCGGGCGGCGGACATGGCGCCGTCGTTCGCGGAGTCGTTCAGCCGGGCAGTCCGCGCGCTGCGCGACGTGGAGGTCCCCGACGACGCCTGGCGCGACGCCCGCCTGCCGGGCCACCTGCGCATGACCTTCCGGGTGATCGAGGAGCGGGGCGGCGGGGCCGTCGTCCTCGACGAGGGGACCGACCTGCTCGTGCTGCAGCGCCGCCTGGCCGCCCAGTCCCAGAGTGCGGTCCGCACCGCCGTCCGTGACGCCGTCCGCGCCGCGGTCGCCGAGCGCGACGCGAAGGCCGCCGACGACGCCGCGGGCCGGCCGGGCAGGGCCGGTCCCTCCGCCGAGGTCGGCACGTCGGAGCGAGGTCGGCCGTCCGGGGCGCCGACCTCGCGCGCGGGTGCCGCTCTCGAACCGGGGGCGGCGGGGGCGGGCCTGCCGACCGACCTCGAGCGGGACGGGCTCTCCACCTGGCCGGACGACCTGCCGGGTGGGCGGCTGCCCGAGGTGGTGACGACCGCCGTCGGCGGCCTCACGGTGCAGGGCTACCCCACGCTCGTCGTCGAAGGGGGCGCTGCGGACGGGCGAGCCGGCCGCACGGGCGGTGCGGCGGCACAGGCCGGTACGACCTCGGCACGAGCCGGTGCCCGGGGTGGATCGCCGGCCCAGGGCGCCCGGCCGGCCGTCGCGGTGCGGGTGCTGGCGGACCCCGCCCAGCAGCGTCGTCGGCACCCCGAGGGCGTCCGGGAGCTGCTCCTCGGCGAGCTCGCGCTGGCGACCGGGCGGATCACGAGCCGCTGGACCGCTGCGGAGTCGCTCACGCTCGCCGCGAGCCCCTACCGGTCCACCGACGCCCTGGTCCTGGACCTCCAGCGCGCGGCACTCGACGCGATCCTGGGCGCCGTGGTCGGCGGGGCGGGCGCCGTGGTCGGCGGGGCGGGCGCGGTGCGCGACGCGGACACGTACGCCCGCGCTCGCGCCGCCGCCCGCGACGCGCTGGAGGACCGCACGTACGTCGTCGCCCGCGACACGGCCGCCGTACTGGCGGTAGCGCGCGAGCTCGACGTGGCGATCCGCGGCACGTCGAGCCTGGCGCTGCTGAACACCCTCACCGACCTCAAGGACCAGCTCGCCGGGCTCGTCCACGACGGCTTCGTCGCCGAGGCGGGCGCGCAGCGGCTGCCGCACCTGACGCGCTACCTCCGCGCCGCGCTGCACCGGCTGGCCAAGGCGGCCGAGAACCCGACGCGGGACGAGGGCCTGGCCTGGCAGGTCCACGAGCTGCAGGACGAGTACGACGACGCCGTGGCCGCCGCCCGCACCGCGGCCCCGGACGCCGCGCGCGACGAGCGGCTCGTCCAGGTGCGCTGGCTGCTCGAGGAGCTGCGGGTGAGCCTGTTCGCCCAGCAGCTGGGGACGCCGGTGCCGGTGTCCGCCAAGCGCATCCGGACGACGCTGACGGGCTGACGGGTGCACCGGCGCGCGCGCCGGTGCACCTGCACGACATCGCCCCGTCCGCAGGGACGGTCTCGGGGCGCACGGGGGTACCGAGCGGGGTCGTTCATCGCCCGCGGGCCGCAGGGCGAGCAGCGCGTCACGCCGCGTCCCACCCGGCGCGGCTCGTGCCCCCTCCCGGAGGCTTCGTCATACCCTCGGCGCCATGGCGGACCCGAACGACCTGACCCGCGCTCGCGAGGCGCTGACGACGACGCCTCGCCGCGTCGACGCGTCCCTGCTCGGCGCCGTCCGGGACGGCCTGCTGTCGGTGCCGGTCGCGCCGGAGCGCACCCCGCGCGAGCACGACGACGACGCCCCGCGGCTCGCTGTCCGCCGCAGCACCGGCTTCTGAGCCGTCCCGCCTGCTGCAGCCCGGACCGGCCGGATGATCGAGATCGCAGGCCCTCGCTAGGGTCGGACGATGCAGCACGGCGGGGGGACGCGGGTCGAGCTCGAGGACGAGCACCGGGACGAGGATGCGGGACGAGGATGCGGGGCGCGGGGTGGCCGGCCGGGCCCGTCCCGCGCCCCGGCGCTGGTGGATGGTCGCGGCGGTCGGCCTCCTGGCCGTGGGTGCCGGGGCGTACGCCGTCGTCGACGAGCGCGCACGGCAGGCGGAGCTGGAGCGTCACGCCGACGTGCCCGGGGTGGTCGGCACGCTCGCGGAGCCGCTGGAGGAGGCGTGGCGCGGCTCGCTCGGGATGGGCGTCGTCCAGACCGACGACCTCGTGCTCGTCGCGCAGCACGCGGGAACCGCCGACGGCGCCGGCGTCCTCAGCGCACGGGACGTCGCGACCGGCGAGGAACGGTGGCGCATCGAGGGGCCGGACGGCGTCGCCGGGGAGTGCGCCGCCGAGGTCGCGGGTGCGAGCGGGCCACTGCTCCTGTGCGCCCTGCCCGTGCAGGAGGACCGCGACGGGCAGAGCATGCCGTTCTTCGACTGGCGACTCGTGGACCCGGCCTCCGGCGACGTCACCCGGCTACCGGCGGTCACGGACGGGTCGCTGGTGTACGGCCAGCCGCTGACGTCGATCGACGGCGACCTCGTGTACGTGGACCCGGTCGACGGGACGTCGCGGGCGCTGGTCCGGGTCGATCTGGCGGCGGAGGAGGTGCTCTGGCAGACCCCGCTCCCAGCGCTGTCCGAGGACCCCGCCGCGGGCTGGGTCGACGGGCTCGTGGCGAGCGGTGACCTCGTCGTCGTCCGCAGCAGGGCCGGCGCGGTCCTCCTCGACCACGACGGCCAGGTCCTCCACGAGCTGGCCCGCGACGCGGGGGTCGGTCCGGAGCTGGATCAGCTGCCGGTGCTGGTCTCGCCGACGCACGGCGTCGGCATCTGGACGAGCGCCACCACGGGCACATGGTTCGCCCCCGACGGCGCCCCGACGGCCACCTTGGAGGGCCGGTCCTTCGGCGTCGACGTCGTGGGGGACGACGAGACGGTCACCCTGGTCCAGCGCGAGGGCGTCGTGGTCGGGGTCGACGTGACGAGCGGGGCCGAGCTGTGGAGCGAGCGCTGAACGGCCGCACCCGCGCCCTGCTTGACGGACGCCTCGTGCTGTCCGGGCGGGACCGCCTCGCGGCGCTGGACGTCCGAAACGGCGAGACGCTGTGGGAGGTCGTGCTGGACGACGCCGTGGAGGGCGCGACCTCGCCCACGATCACCGACGGCGTCCGAATTGCCCTCACCGGGAACCGCGACGGCCGTATGACGCTGACGACCTTCGACCTCGCGTCGGGCCGCGAGGTGTGGACCACGCGGCTCCCGGACGGGACGCGGATGGTCGAGCGCTTCGGCCGGGCCGTCGTCGCGGTCGCCCCGCGCGGGGGCGGGGAGGACTTCGTCGTCCTGCGCTGACCCGCGGTACCGCGGTACCGCGGGTCAGCGGTGCCGGTGCGCGGCGCTACCGCGGTGCGACCGCTCGCTGCACAGGCCCCGCGGCGCCGTCGGCGTCCACCACGGCGGAGGCCCGGGCACGACGTCCTGGCGCCGGCCGGAGCAGACTCAGGGCATGCCGACCTCACCGACCGGCCGCTGCTTCGGCGACGGCGACCCGCTCTACGAGCAGTACCACGACACGGAGTGGGGCGTCCCGGTGCGCGGGGACCGGGAGCTCTACGAGCGGGTCTGCCTCGAGGCGTTCCAGTCTGGCCTCGCGTGGATCACGGTCCTGCGCAAGCGTCCCGCCTTCCGGGAGGCCTTCGCGGGCTTCGACCCCGAGCGCGTCGCGCGCTTCGACGACGAGGACGTCGCCCGCCTCCTCGCCGACGCGGGGATCATCCGGAACCGCGCCAAGATCGAGGCGAGCATCGCCAACGCCCGCGCTGTCCTGGGGCTGTGGGACGACGGGCAGACGCTGACCGACCTGCTGTGGTCCCACGCACCGGAGCGGCGGGTGCGGGAACCCCGCGCGGAGACCTACGCCGAGGTCCCCGCGACCACGCCGGAGTCGCGCGCGCGCGCGAAGGCCCTCAAGGCGCGGGGCTTCCGGTTCGTCGGGCCGACGACGGCGTACGCCGCGATGCAGGCCTGCGGCCTGGTCGACGACCACCTGGCGGGCTGCCCGGTCGTGGCCTCGGCGGTCGGCACGGGGGCCGAACGGTGGCGGCGCGCCGGTCGGCCCAGGCCCGTCGAGCAGGTCGTCAGTCCGTCGCGAGCTCCTTGAGCCGGCCGAGGCGGGCTGCCCACCGCTCCTTGCACGGGCCGACCTCCTCGGCGGAGGTGAGGCCGCGGTGGGTGATCGTCACGCGGGTGCGTGGTCCGGCCTTCGCGTCCGGGAGGGCGTCGGTGCTGACGAGCACGCGGTGGCCGTTCGCGAGCGTCAGCCGGACGGTCTTGTGCGTCGTCTCGCCCCGGACCTCCACGGGCTCGTCGAGCCACTCCGCGCGACGGTCGGGATCGCTGCACCACGCCCACGCCGCGTCGACGGCCACGGGCACCGTCACGCTCGAGCTCGCCTCGAACGTCCCGTCGGGCCGCTGCCCCGGTGCCCGCATCCCGCGCGCCTGCTCGTAGGCGACGGTCAGGGACTGGCACCACCACGGCTCCACGCCGTGGTGGTCCCGCAACCACCGGGCGATGGCGGTGTGCGTCCAGCCCGCCGCACCGGCCTCGTCCAGCAGCGCGAACCACGCCTCCCGGGAGCGACCGGTCCGTGCGACGACGGACGCGTCCCCGACCGCCTGCTCGTGGCGGCGCACAGGATCCTTGATCATCACGACCTCCCGTCGGGGGTGCCGGTCGGAGCGGTCGACGTCGCGCCGACCTGCGCCGCGAGCGCCTCGACGATGGGGACGTCGGCGTCGAGCCACGGCACGTCCAGCCACCCACCCGGCTCCAGCCACCGCACGGCGTCGTGCTCCACGAGCGGCTCGGGTGTGCCGTCGACGACGACGGCGCGCCACAGCCGCATCACGTGGCGCGGGGAGATCCGCCAGCCCTCCGGGTGGGGCGGGAGGAGCTCGTCCCCCAGCTCCACCTCGACACCGAGCTCCTCGCGGAGCTCGCGGTGCAGCGCCTCCTCCGGTGTCTCGCCGTCGTCGACCTTGCCGCCCGGGAACTCCCACCGGCCCGCCAGCTCCAGCGGGCGCGCGCGCCGCGCGGCGAGCAGACGACGCGGCGAGGTCAGGTCGTCGACCAGCGCGGCCGCGACGACCACGACGGAGGCGTCTGCGGGCGGCATGGCCCGATTCTCGCAGGTCGCGGCCCCGCGCAGCGGTCAGCCGGGTGGCTGCCAGGCACCCCGGTGGCGGGCCCGCAGCTCCTCGGCGAGGACGTACGGGTCCTCGCCGCCGG
>JACIXM010000197.1 GCA_014360395.1 Actinotalea sp. | reverse complement strand
GCCGGCGTCGGCCCGGTCGCTGACGACGCCGACGACGCGCGCGCCGTACGTCGGGTCCCCGTGCGCCGCGAGCAGCGCCGCGAGGTTCGAGCCCCCGCCGGAGACCAGGACGACGACGCGCGCGGCCGACGGCACGAGGTCGCGGTCGCGGGGGGCGGGGCCGGCCGGGGACGTGGGGGGCACACGGCGGACCTTAGCGCCGGCCGTGCCCGCGCCGGCCGCGGGGTCCGTGGGTGTGAGACTTGTCCCCGTGACCAACCCGTACGCCCCGCCGCCCGCCGACGGCGCGCGCGCCGAGCCACCGCGGCAGGACGAGGACCGGCGGGACGACACCCGTGGGGAACCCCCGGCGGCGCCCGAGGTCACCGCGCCGAGCGGCGGCACGGCACCGTCCGCAGAGCGCCCGCCGCCCGCCGCCCCGGGCCCGGCCCCCGGGCAGGACCTCCCGGCGGAACGCTACGGGCGGGGGGCCGCTCGGCCGACGCCGCAGCGCCCGCCGGAGGACCCCGCCGCGTACGCGGCGCTGCGCAGCCGGCTCGGCCTGTTCGTGCTGCTCCTGGCGGCGTCCCTGGTCGTGCTCATGCTGCCGCTGCCGTTCCAGGCGGCCTCGGTGGTCTTCTCGGTCTGGGCCGTGGTGGTGGGGATCCGCGCCGTGGTCGGCGCGTGGCGGGCCGGGATCCGCCGGGCCGCGGTGCCGCTGGCCGCCGGGCTCGTCGGCGTCGCCCTGTGGAGCACCCTGTCGATGGGGGTGCAGCTCGCCCTGTGGCCGGTCCTGGTGGAGCGGCAGGACTGCCTGCGCTCGGCGCTCACGACGTCCGCGCGGGAGGCGTGCGAGGAGCGCTACCAGCAACAGGTGCAGGAACGGCTCAGTCGTCTGCAGCAGCAGGCGCCGGCCGGTTCCTGAGGCGGGCCACGCCCGCCCGCGAGGTCCGCGCGACCGCCGCCCGCACGTGGGGGTCGGCGGGCAGGACGACGAGGAGCGCCCCCGCCAGGGCCAGCCCTCCGGCGACGGCACCCACCAGGACCGCGTCGCCCCCGACGACCGCCATCCGGCCCGGTCCGGCGGCGCCCGCGGCGGCGAGCGTGAGCCCGCCGAGGCCCAGTGCGGCCGTGAGCCCCAGGACGCCGGCCGCGGCGGGGGCGTGCCACGCGCGGGTCGTGGCCCGCGCGCGGTGGACGTACCAGCC
>JACIXM010000196.1 GCA_014360395.1 Actinotalea sp. | reverse complement strand
GGCAAAAAGCACATCGCTGTCTTCGAGCCCACGCCAGAACCCCTTTATGGCGGACTCCCAGCGGCTCCTCACCCTGGTGGCGCGGGAGCTGGACCTCGACATCAAGAAGTACCCGGCACGGGCGCTGGCCTCGAAGATCTCCAAGCTCAAGGACGAGCTGGTGGACCCGGACGCGTACGCGCAGAGCTCCGGCGCCGCGTCGGGCGCGGCGGACGAGTTCGACGCGGTCCTCTCCTCGGTCTACACCCGCTACCAGCAGCGGCTGCGGGCGGCGCACGCGCTGGACTTCGACGACCTCATCATGACCACGGTCCACCTGCTCCAGGCGTTCCCCGAGGTCGCCGAGCACTACCGCCGCCGGTTCCGGCAGATCCTCGTCGACGAGTACCAGGACACCAACCACGCGCAGTACGTGCTGGTCCGCGAGCTCGCGGCGGCGGGGGAGCAGGGCGTCCCGGCGGAGCTGACCGTCGTCGGCGACGCCGACCAGTCGATCTACGCCTTCCGGGGAGCGACGATCCGCAACATCCTCGAGTTCGAGGCCGACTACCCCGACGCCCGCACGATCCTGCTCGAGCAGAACTACCGCTCCACGCAGACCATCCTGTCGGCCGCGAACGCCGTCATCTCCCGCAACCCCGGGCGCAAGCCGAAGCGGTTGTGGACCGACTCCGGCGCCGGCCCGCAGATCGTCGGCTACGTGGCGGACAACGAGCACGAGGAGGCGCGGTTCGTCGCCGAGGAGATCGACCGCCTCGGGGACGCCGAGGGCGTGCGGCCCGGCGACGTCGCCGTGTTCTACCGGACCAACGCCCAGTCCCGGGCGCTGGAGGAGGTGCTCATCCGCGTCGGCCTGCCGTACAAGGTGGTCGGCGGGACGCGCTTCTACGAACGCAGGGAGATCAAGGACGCGGTCGCGTACCTGCGCGCCATCGCCAACCCCGACGACGACGTCAACGTGCGCCGCGTGCTCAACGTCCCCAAGCGCGGACTGGGCGACCGGTCCGAGGCGATGATCGCCGCGTTCGCCGAGCGGGAGCGGATCTCCTTCGGTGCCGCGCTCGAGCGCGCGGACGAGGCGCCCGGCGTCGGCACCCGCGCGGTGACGGGCCTGCGGGCGTTCGCCGAGATGATGGCCGGCCTGCGCGACCTCGCGGCGTCCGGCGCCGGCCCCGCGGACGTGCTCGGCGCGGTGCTGGACCGGACCGGCTACCTCGCCGAGCTGCGGGCCAGCGACGACCCGCAGGACGGCACGCGGGTGGAGAACCTCGCCGAGCTCCACGCGGTCGCCACGGAGTTCGAGCAGGCCGAGCCCGACGGCGACCTGGCGGACTTCCTCGAGCGTGTCTCGCTCGTGGCGGACTCCGACCAGATCCCCGACGTCCGCGAGGGCGAGGACGCCGAGGCCGCGGCGGCCGCCGCACGCGAGCAGGGCGTCGTGACGCTCATGACCCTGCACACCGCGAAGGGCCTGGAGTTCCCCGTCGTCTTCGTCACCGGCTGGGAGGACGGGACGTTCCCGCACCTGCGCTCGCTGTCCGACCCCGACGAGCTCGCCGAGGAGCGGCGCCTCGCCTACGTGGGCCTCACGCGCGCCCGGCACCGCCTCTACATCTCCCGCGCCGCGGTCCGGACCGCCTGGGGCGCGCCCAACGAGTTCCCGGCCAGCCGCTTCCTCGACGACGTCCCGGAGGACCTCGTCCACTGGAAGCGCAAGGAGTCGAGCATGGCCGTCCTGCGGGCCGGCGGCAGCAGCGGCTGGGGCTCGGGTGCGTCGGCCTGGGGCGGGCGCGGCTCGGGGGGGTCGCGTGACCGTGACACCGGCCGCAACGGTCCGGTGGTCAAGCGCAAGGCGCTGCCCTCCACAGGCGCGACGTTCGGCTCCGCGACACCGCGCCCGGCCGGCGACGTCCCGTCGTTGGAGATCGGGGACAAGGTGACGCACGACGCCTACGGGCTCGGGACCGTCGTCGGCCTGGAGGGCGCGGGACCGAACGCCGTGGCGAAGATCGACTTCGGTGCGGACGGCACGAAGCGCCTTCTCCTGCGCTACTCCCCGGTCACCAAGCTCTGAGGTCCGACCGACCGACCGACAGGCCGACCGACCGGCCACGCTGTGCTCGGGGTCGGTCAGCGCGCCGCACCCGACGCCCGCCCTGATCAAGGGCCGTGAGAATTCCGGTTAGGGTGCTGACGGCCCGCGGGGGCGGGCCAGTCGTGATGATCCAGGGGGATCCCATGCGCCCTTCCAGGCGAGCCCGAAGTGTCGTCGTGCCCGCGGCCGTGATGCTGCTGGCGGCCTGCACCGCCGGCGGGTCGGTGGAGGCCACGCCCGCTCCGACGGCACCGGCGCCTGTCGCGTCGGGGGATCCGGATCCGGAACCGGAGCCGGAACCGCAGGTCCAGGCCGCCGTCGCCGTCGACGCGGACGTGCGCGGGAACCCGGCCCGCATCGAGGTCGGTCCCGTGGTCGTGGACGGGGACCTCGCCGTCCTCCGCACGGCCGTCACCGCCACCGGGGACGAGAGCGTGTCCCCGAACGACCTCGGGTTCGTCTTCTTCGACACCGGCCGCCTGCGGTCCGACAACCTCCGGTTGATCGACACCCGGGAGCTCACGGTGGCCCCGGTCGTGCCGAACGGCGACGGTCGCCGGGTCGTCGAGCAGGCGTCCGTTGCGCGGCCGGGCGGCGAAGCCTCGGTCTTCCACAGCGCCCATGCCGCCCCCTCCGGGCCGACCGTCGCGGTGCTCGTGCCGTTCGCCGGGCTGGTCGAGGACGTGCCGGTCGTGGCGGCGGACGACCCGGCGGCCGACGGCGTCCCGACCGTCGCCCAGATCGTCGATGCGGAGGGCATCAGCGGCGAGGGGCTCGTCGTCGGCGCAGCACCCCTCGAGTCCTACCGGGTGCTCGAGGAGGGCCTCGTCCGCACGAGCGAGATCGGCGAGGCGGTCTCAGTCGCGATCGACGCCGACGTGCTGTTCGACTTCAACAGCGCCGACCTGACGGCCGAGGCCGACGCCGCGCTCGTGACGGCGGCCGGGGAGATCGTGGGGGCCGAGGGTGAGCTCCTGGTCGTCGGCCACACCGACGACCAGGGGCAGGAGCAGCTCAACCAGCAGCTCTCGCAGGCGCGGGCCGCGTCGGTCGCCGACCGGCTGGCGACGCTCGTCGACCTCAGCGGGTTGGAGGTCGTGCAGGAGGGTCGCGGTCAGCGCGAGCCCGCCGTCGAGGGGACCTCGGAGGAGGCGCGCGCCGCGAACCGGCGCGTGGAGCTCGTCGTGACCCGCCCGCCGGAGACGGTGGAGCGCGAGGCCGCCCCGCGCGGGGAGGTGCCGCCGGCGCGTGGACCCGTGGGGTCCGCGACCGACGGGGTGCTCGTCGAACGGGACGGCGGGACGGGCGTCCGGGTCCGGGTCGAGTCGGTGCGCCTCGTCGACCGGGTCCTGGTCGGCACCCTCTG
>JACIXM010000195.1 GCA_014360395.1 Actinotalea sp. | reverse complement strand
TCCGGGTCGAGTCGGTGCGCCTCGTCGACCGGGTCCTGGTCGGCACCCTCTGGGTGGAGCCGCAGGACGGCGGGGACCAGATCACCTGGGCCGTCGACCGGGTCGCCGGTGACGTCCGCGGCGGCCAGGCACCCGCGCTCAACAGCGCGGCGGTGTCCGTGACGCTCCTGCAGGGCGCCGAGCGCGTGCACCCGTTGGACTACGTGAACCCGGGATCCGAGAGCGGGCTCCGTTACCCCCTCGCTGACCTGTTCCTCTACCCGAGCCCGCAGCCGACCCGGGTGACCGTCCTGTGGCCGCGCGTCGACGCGGACACGGTCGTCGTCGACCGCCCGGTCACCCTCCTGGCGGATGGTCGGGTCGAGGCGTCGGAGCCGTGGCGGATCGAGGACGTGCCGGTGACGGGAGGCCCGGCCGGCTAGGGGTGACGGGCGGCCCGGCTGCACGGTGCCCGGCCGCACCTCCTCAGTCGGCCGCGGGCACGACCCAGATGTGGTTCCCGTCCGGGTCGCGGAGGGCGAACATCAGCGGCGCCCCCGGCATCTGCGACGGCGCCGGGTCGAGGTCGACGTCGCCGACGGCGCTGAGCCGGGCGTGCTCGGCCAGGACGTCGCCGACCTCGACGCCGATGGCCGAGCCGCCGGGCGTCCCGCCCATCGGCGGGTTGAGCGCGAGGCGCGCGACCGAGCCCGGCGGGGCGACCTCGAGCCAGCGGTGCTCGCCGTCGGCGCCGAAGCGCACGTCGCCGCGCACCTCCCAGCCGAGGGCGTCCCTGTAGAAGGAGAGGGCGGCGTCCTGGTCGTCGACGGTGAACATCGCGGTGGCCAGGGACGCGTTCGGGGCGGGTGTCGTCGTCATGCCCGTACCGACCGCGGCCGGGTCGCGGACTCATCGGGTGCGCGACCGCCGACCCCCCTACTCTGCCGCCCGTCCTCCAACCCGGACGAAGGAGAAGAACCATGACCAAGTACGTCGTCGACCCCAGCGCGGTGCTGCACGTGGCCGCCGAGGGCATCCAGGTCGGCCCGGAGCACGAGCTCCTCGCGCCCACCCTGCTGCGCTCGCAGGTGCTGTCCGTGCTGCACGAGGCGGTCCAGCGCGGTGAGCTGACCGACGACGCGGCCCGGGAGCGCCTGGCCCGCGTCGGGAAGATCAAGATCCGCCTGCTGGGGGACGCGGTCATGCGCCGTCGCGCGTGGGAGGTGGCCGACCGGCTGGGCTGGTGGGAGACCTACGGCGCCGAGTACGTCGCGCTGACCCAGCTCCAGGGCGACGCCCTCGTCACCCGGAACGAGGACTTCGCGCGAGCCCTCGAGGGCGTCGTCCCCCTGGCGTCGGTCGACGACCTGCGCTGACGCGCCGGACCGCCGGGCGCACAGCGTCGTGTGACCGGCTTCACCCTTCGCCCAAGATATCTCGATGTGAAGACATCTTCTCCTGCGGGCTACCATCGCGGGGGCGACGCGGCCACGAACGGCCGGGGCCGATTCGACGGAAGGGCGACAGGGTGGACCTGTTCGAGTACCAGGCACGGGACGTCTTCGACAAGCACGGGGTGCCCGTGCTCGGCGGCATCGTCGCGACCACGCCGGAGGAGGCCCGCGCGGCCGCCGAGCAGCTCGGCGGCGGCACCGTCGTCGTCAAGGCGCAGGTCAAGACCGGCGGACGCGGCAAGGCGGGCGGCGTCAAGCTCGCCCACTCCCCGCAGGAGGCGGAGGACCGCGCGCGCGAGATCCTCGGCATGGACATCAAGGGCCACACGGTCCACCGCGTGATGATCGCCGCGGGCGCCAGGATCGCCGAGGAGTACTACTTCTCCGTCCTGCTGGACCGCGCCGAGCGCCGCTACCTCGCCATGGCCAGCGTCGAGGGCGGCGTCGAGATCGAGCAGCTCGCCGTGGAGCGCCCCGAGGCGCTCGCCCGGGTCGCCGTCGACCCGCTCGTCGGCATCGACCGGGCCAAGGCCGAGGAGATCGCCGACGCCGCGGGCTTCGCCGCGGACGTGCGCGAGCAGGTCGTCGACGCCATCCAGAAGCTGTGGACCGTCTACCAGCAGGAGGACGCGACGCTCGTCGAGGTCAACCCGCTGGTCAAGACCGAGGACGGCCGCATCATCGCCCTGGACGGCAAGGTGACGCTCGACGCGAACGCCGACTTCCGCCACCCCGACCACGCCGAGCTCGAGGACGCCGAGTCCGCCGACCCGCTCGAGGCGCAGGCCAAGGAGCACGACCTCAACTACGTCAAGCTCGACGGCTCCGTCGGCATCATCGGCAACGGCGCGGGCCTGGTCATGAGCACCCTCGACGTCGTCGCCTACGCCGGTGAGGCGCACGGCGGCGTCGCGCCCGCGAACTTCCTCGACATCGGTGGCGGCGCGTCGGCCGAGATCATGGCCGCCGGTCTGGACGTCATCCTCGGCGACCCGCAGGTCAAGGCCGTCTTCGTCAACGTCTTCGGCGGCATCACCGCGTGCGACGCCGTCGCCAACGGCATCGTCAAGGCGCTGGAGATCCTGGGTGACCACGCCACCAAGCCACTCGTCGTCCGTCTCGACGGCAACAACGTCGCCGAGGGTCGGGCGATCCTGCGCGCCGCGAACCACCCGTTGGTCACGCTCGCCGACACCATGGACGGCGGCGCGGACAAGGCCGCCGAGCTGGCGCACGCCGCCGCGACCGCCTGAGACCACGAGCAGAGAAGAGAGAACAGACAGATGGCGATCTTCCTGACCGAGGCCTCCAAGGTCATCGTCCAGGGCATGACCGGCTCCGAGGGCATGAAGCACACGACGCGCATGCTCGCCTCGGGCACGACCGTCGTCGGCGGCGTGAACCCGCGCAAGGCCGGCACGTCCGTGTCCTTCCCCCAGGGCGAGGGCACCGTGGACATCCCCGTCTTCGGCTCCGTCGCCGAGGCGATGGAGGCCACCGGTGCGGACGTGTCCGTGATCTTCGTGCCCCCGGCCTTCACGAAGTCGGCCGTGCTCGAGGCCGTCGACGCCGGCATGCCCCTCACCGTGATCATCACCGAGGGCGTCCCGGTCGCGGACACCGCGGAGTTCTTCACCGCTGCGCAGGCCAAGGGCGTCCGGCTCATCGGCCCGAACTGCCCCGGCATCATCAGCCCCGGCAAGTCCAACGTCGGCATCATCCCGGCGGACATCACCGGCCCCGGCAAGATCGGCCTGGTCTCCAAGTCGGGCACGCTGACCTACCAGATGATGTACGAGCTGCGGGACTTCGGGTTCTCCACCGCGATCGGCATCGGCGGTGACCCGATCATCGGCACCACGCACATCGACGCGCTCGCTGCGTTCGAGGCGGACCCCGAGACCGAGGCGATCGTCATGATCGGCGAGATCGGCGGCGACGCCGAGGAGCGCGCGGCCGAGTTCATCAAGGCCAACGTCACCAAGCCCGTCGTCGGCTACGTCGCGGGCTTCACCGCCCCCGAGGGCAAGACCATGGGCCACGCCGGCGCCATCGTGTCCGGCTCGTCCGGCACCGCGCAGGCCAAGAAGGAGGCCCTCGAGGCCGCCGGCGTCAAGGTCGGCAAGACGCCGTCCGAGACCGCGGAGCTCATGCGCCAGCTGCTCTCCTGAGCCGGCCCGGTCGCTCGGCCGGAACCGACGCCACGACGGCGCCGTCCCACCCGGGGCGGCGCCGTCGTCGTCCCCGGCTCGACGCGTCCTCCTGGACGGCGGCGGGACGATCGGCCCGTCCGTCGGCTCGCCTGCGTGGTCCGATGGGAGGAGCCGACCCGAGGAGCACGCCCGCATGGACGACCGCACGCCCACCGGCCGGGACGCGCCGGCGACCGGCCGGCCGGGTCCGTCGGGCCCGGCGCCGGTCGCGCGCGGTGAGGAGGTGGCACCGGCGTGGCACGCGCTGGCCGCCGCCGACGTCGTCGCGCGCCTCGGCACGGACCCGGACCGCGGTCTCGACGACGAGGCGGCCGCCGCCCGCCTGCGCGACGTCGGCCCGAACCGGCTGCCCGAGAAG
>JACIXM010000194.1 GCA_014360395.1 Actinotalea sp. | reverse complement strand
GTCGTCCTGGTCTCCGGCGGGGGCTCGAACCTCGCGGCGCCGCTCGCGGCGCACGGGGACCCGGCGTACGGCGCGCGCGTCGTCGGCGTCGTCAGCGACCGGGCCGACGCCGGCGGACTGACGATCGCGCGGGACGCCGGGGTGGCGACCGCCGTCGTCGCTCCCGGTGACTTCCCCGACCGCGCGGCGTGGGACGCGGCCCTGGCCCAGACCGTCGCTGCCTTCGGGCCGGCGTGGGTCGTCAGTGCCGGGTTCATGCGGATCCTCGGCGCGCCCTTCCTGGCGCGCTTCGACCAGCGTGTCCTCAACACGCACCCCGCGCTCCTGCCCGCCTTCCCGGGCGCGCACGGGGTCCGGGACGCGCTCGCCTACGGCGTGCGGGTCACCGGCTGCACCGTCCACCTCGTCGACGCCGGCACCGACACCGGCCCGGTGATCGCCCAGCGCGCGGTCGAGGTCCACGACGACGACGACGAGGCCACGCTCCACGAGCGGATCAAGGTCGTGGAGCGCGCGCTGCTCGTGGACGTGGTCGGCCGCGTCGCGCGGCACGGGCTGGCCGTCGACGGCCGCCGGGTCCGGCTCGGCGGGTGAGGGCGGCCCGCGGCTAGACTCGTGCCGGCCGCGACTGGCGAGGGTGGAACCGACCACCGGGGAGCGGCTGCTGTGCCCTGCAGCGCACCGCCCGCCTGGGTGCCGGGGTCCCTCGACAGCCGACGGCGTCGCGCCGCCCGCTGAGCCGACCGACCTCGCCCGTGCCGACGCCCCGGCGTCGCCGAACCCAGGAGCCCGCATGGCGCACGACCTGCCCACCCTGCCCGTCGTCGAGGACGCGACAGCGTCCGAGACCCGCCGCCCGCTGCGCCGGGCGCTGCTGAGCGTCTACGACAAGACCGGTCTGGTCGAGCTCGCCACCGCGCTGCACGGCGCCGGTGTCGAGCTGGTCTCTACCGGGTCCACCGCCGCGCGCATCGCCGACGCCGGCCTGCCGGTCACCCCGGTCGAGGAGCTCACCGGCTTCCCCGAGTGCCTCGACGGCCGGGTCAAGACCCTGCACCCCCGCGTGCACGCCGGGATCCTCGCCGACACGCGCCGGCCCGACCACGTGGCCCAGCTCGAGGCGCTGGACGTCGCGCCGTTCGAGCTCGTCGTCGTCAACCTCTACCCGTTCGTCGAGACCGTGGCGTCCGGAGCGACGCCGGACGAGTGCGTCGAGCAGATCGACATCGGCGGGCCCTCGATGGTCCGGGCGGCGGCGAAGAACCACCCGAGCGTCGCCGTCGTCGTGGACCCCGCCCGCTACGACGCGGTCCTGGACGCGGTCGCCGACGGTGGCTTCACCCTCGCCCAGCGCCGCGCCCTGGCGGCCGAGGCCTTCGTGCACACCGCCACCTACGACGTGGCCGTCGCGTCGTGGATCGGCAACGTGCTGTCCCCGACGGACGAGGTCGAGGGCGAGGACGGCCCGGTCAGCAGCGGCTTCCCCGCGTGGATGGGCGCCACCTGGAACCGCGCCGACGTGCTGCGGTACGGGGAGAACCCGCACCAGCGCGCCGCGCTGTACACCGCCGGGTACGGCCCGGCCGGCCTCGCGCAGGCGCGCCAGCTGCACGGCAAGGCGATGAGCTACAACAACTACGTCGACGCCGACGCCGCCTGGCGCGCGGCCCACGACCACGACGAGCCGGCTGTGGCGATCATCAAGCACGCCAACCCGTGCGGGATCGCGGTCGGCGCGGACGTCGCCGAGGCGCACGCCCGCGCCCACGCCTGCGACCCGGTGTCCGCCTTCGGCGGGGTCATCGCGGCGAACCGGCCGGTCACCCGCGCGGCCGCCGAGCAGATCGCGCCCGTGTTCACCGAGGTCGTCGTCGCCCCCGCGTTCGACGACGACGCCCTCGAGGTGCTGCAGGCCAAGAAGAACATCCGCCTCCTCGTCGTCGAGGGGCGGCCCACCGGCGGCGTCGAGATGCGCCCGATCTCCGGCGGCGTGCTGCTGCAGTCGATCGACGCCGTCGACGCCGTCGTCGACGGCGGGGGCGACGAGCCGGCGTCGTGGACGCTCGCGGCCGGCGAGCCCGCCGACGCCGCGACCCTCGCGGACCTGGCCTTCGCGTGGCGGGCCGTGCGGGCGGTGAAGTCCAACGCGATCCTGCTCGCCCGCGACGGCGCCTCGGTCGGCGTCGGCATGGGCCAGGTCAACCGCGTCGACTCGTGCCGGCTCGCGGTCGAGCGCGCGAACACCGGTGAGGTCGAGCGGGCGCGCGGTGCCGTGGCGGCGTCGGACGCGTTCTTCCCGTTCGCCGACGGCCTGCAGGTGCTGCTCGACGCGGGGATCCGCGCCGTCGTCCAGCCCGGCGGCTCGGTCCGGGACGAGGAGGTCGTGGCCGCGGCCCGCGCGGCCGGCGTGACGATGTACCTGACGGGCACGCGCCACTTCGCCCACTGAGCCCACCGCGGCCCGCGCGGCCGGCGGGTTGACCACATCGCGGAGGGTTCCCCGCGCCTGACGCGGGGAACCCTCCGCGATCTGCGAGCCCGGCGGCGGCCCAGCGGGACCCCGGTCCCGGGCCGTGCCCGGCGCGCCGGTGCGATCGTGGACACGTGCAGGACGTGCTGCGGCGGTGGGTGCTGTGGGCCGGTGCCGGTGAGGCCGTCGGCTTCACCGTGCCGGCCGCCGTCGGCGCGGCCGTGGGTGCCTGGCGGCCCACCCTCCTGCTCCCTGCGCTGGTCGTCGCGGGGGCGGGGGAGGGCGCCGTGCTGGGTTGGGCGCAGACCCGCGTGCTGCGGGAGGTCGGCGTCGACGCCCGGCGGTGGGTGGCCCTGACGGCGGGCGCCGCAGCGGGCGCCTGGCTGCTGGGCATGGGGTTCTTCGGCTCGGACGCGGTGCGCGAGACGTGGCCGGTGCCGATGCTGGTGGTCGGATCGGTCGTCGTCGGCGTCGCGGTGCTGCTGTCGATCGGGCTGGCCCAGGCGGTCGAGCTGCGCCGCGTCGTCGGCCGGGGGCGCGCGTGGGTCCTGGCCAACGTGCTCGCGTGGGGCGTGGGCCTCGGGGCGTTCACCGCGGTGACGACGCCGCTGTGGCAGCCCGGTCAGGGGCCGGGCACCGTCCTGGCGATCGGGGTGCTCGGTGGCCTGCTCATGGCCGCCGCGATGGCGGTCGTGACAGGCCTGGCGCTGGTCAGGATCCTGCGGCGCGCAGGGGTCGGGCCGGGTCCGCTGCCGTCGCGCGGTCCAGCAGCGGCAGCGCCGGGCCGCTGAACAGCTTGCGCGCCGCGGCGACGTCGCGCGGCCGGTCGACCGCCAGGACCCCGGTGAGCTCCTGGGTGCCCGGCGTGAACCACAGCGCGGTGAAGGCGCCGTCGAGGTCCCCGCGCACGACGACGTCGTCGTGCAGCCCGGGGGCGCCGTACAGACCGAGCTCGTGCCCGAGCTGGGTGGAGAACACGTAGGGCGCCAGGTCGTCGGCGGGCAGCGCCGGCCCGCCGAGGAGGCGCCGTACCGCGATCGCCGGCGCCTTGAGCGCGCCGTCCCAGTGCCCGCCGGGGACCCAGCCGTGCCGGACGGAGCGACGCCGGGCGAGGTCGCCCAGCGCGAGGACCCGGACGTCGGGGGCAGCGAGCACGCGGAACGCCTCGTCGACCGCGACCGAGCCGTCGGCTTCCAGCGGCAGCGCGTCGGCCAGCCACGCCGACGACGGCCGCGCCCCGACCGCCACCAGCACGACGTCGGCGGGCAGCACCTGACCGGCGCCGCCCGCGTCCGGCCCGAGCACGACCTCCCCGGGCGTGACGGCCGCGACGCGGGCCCCGGTCAGGAGCCGGACGCCGGCCGCCTCGTACCAGGGGCGCGTCCACGCGCCGACCTGCGGACCGAGCGCCGTGGCGAGCGGGGCGGAGGCGGCCTCGACGACGGTCACCTCCACCCCCGCGGCGGCCGCGACCCCGGCCACCTCCGCGCCGATCCACCCCGCGCCGACGACGACGAGCCGGCGCCCCGGTGCCAGGGCGGCGCGCAGGCGGGCGGCGTCGTCGGCGGTGTGCAGGG
>JACIXM010000193.1 GCA_014360395.1 Actinotalea sp. | reverse complement strand
ACGGCCCGAACCGGCTGCCCGAGAAGCGGGAGCGCGGCCCGGTCCGGCGCTTCCTGGCACAGCTGGACAACCCGCTCATCCTCGTCCTGCTCGCCGCGGGCGTCGTGACCTTCCTGCTGCGGGACTACGTCGACTCCGCCGTGATCCTCGGCGTCGTCCTCATCAACGCGGTCATCGGGTTCGTCCAGGAGGGGAAGGCCGAGGGCGCGCTGGCGGCGGTCCGCGCCATGCTCGCCACGACCGCCACCGTCGAGCGCGGCGGGCAGCGCCGGACGATCGACGCGGGGGACCTCGTGCCCGGGGACGTCGTGCTGCTGGAGTCCGGCGACCGCGTGCCCGCGGACCTGCGCCTGATGGCGGTGCGGGACCTGCGGGTGGAGGAGTCGGCGCTCACCGGCGAGTCCGTCGCCGTCGGCAAGGACACGGCGCCGGTCGATCCCGCCGCCGACCTCGGTGACCGCACGGGCAGTGCGTTCTCCGGCACGCTCGTCGTGGCGGGGCGCGGGCGCGGCGTCGTCGTCGCCACGGGACCGCGGACCGAGGTCGGCCGCATCGGGGCGATGGTGGGCGAGGCACCCACGCTGGACACCCCCCTGACGCGGCGGCTCGCCGTCGTCGCCGCGCAGATCACGGTGCTCGTCCTGGTCGTGGCGGTCGGCGCCTTCGCGCTGGCGTGGCTCGGTCGGGGGATGCCCGCCGGGGAGGCCTTCCTCGTGGTCGTGGGCATGGCCGTCGCCGCGATCCCGGAGGGCCTGCCCGCGGTCGTCACGATCATCCTGGCGATCGGGACGCGGGTCATGGCCGCGAACCGCGCGGTCGTGCGCCGCCTGCCGGCGGTCGAGGCGCTCGGCTCCGTCAGCGTCATCTGCACGGACAAGACGGGGACCCTCACGCGCAACGAGATGACCGCGGTCCGCGTCCTCCTGCCCGAGGAGGAGGTGCTCGTCACCGGCACCGGCTACGGCGCCGACGGCGACCTCACGCAGCCCGACGGGACGCCGCTCGGCCCGGGCACGCTCGCCCGGCTGCGCGACGTCGTCGTGACCGGTGCCCTGTGCAACGACGCGCGGGTCGATCACGACGGCGAGTCGTGGCGCGTCGTGGGCGACCCGACGGAGGCCGCGCTCATCACCCTCGCCCTCAAGGCCGGGGAGGACCCGGCGGAGCTCGCGCGGGAGCTGCCGCGGACCGACGTCGTCCCGTTCGAGTCCGACCACCGCTTCATGGCCACGCTGCACCACGACGACGACGGCCGCGCCTGGGTCCTGTGCAAGGGTGCGCCCGAGGCGGTGCTCGCGCTGGGCGCCGCGGATGACGGCGACTGGCCGCAGCGCGTCCACGCGGCGGCCGCGCAGGGCGAGCGGGTCCTGGCCGTCGCGCGCGCCGAGGTCCCCGCGGGCCGCCGCACGATCGCGCTGGCCGACCTCCCGGACCTCGAGGTCCTCGGGATGGTCGGGATCATGGACCCGCCGCGCGACGAGGCCGCCGACGCCGTGGCGCGGTGCCGCCGCGCGGGCGTGCGGGTGGTCATGGTGACGGGCGACCACGAGGTCACGGCCGCCGCGATCGGCCGGCGCCTGGGACTCGACGCGCAGGACGCCCTGACCGGCGCCCGGATCCAGGCGATGGACGACGAGGAGCTGCGGCGGGTCGCGGTCGACCACGACGTCGTCGCGCGCGCCAGCCCCGAGCACAAGATCCGGCTCGTCGCCGCCCTGCAGTCCCACGGCGCGTACGTCGCGATGACGGGCGACGGCGTCAACGACGCCCCGGCGCTCAAGGCCGCCGACGTCGGCGTGGCGATGGGCGGGCGCGGCACCGACGCCGCGCGCGACGCCTCGGACGTCGTCCTCACCGACGACGACTTCGCGACCATCGCGCGGGCCGTGCACCAGGGCCGCGTGGTCTACGACAACATCAAGAAGTCGCTGCTGTTCATCCTGCCGACCAGCGGCGGGCAGGCCGCCCTCATCCTCGTCGCGCTGCTCCTGGGCATCGCGGTGCCGGTCAGCGTCAGCCAGGTCCTGTGGATCAACATGGTCACGGCCGTGACGCTCGCCCTGGCGCTCGCGTGGGAGCCGGGCGAGCCGGACGCCATGGACCAGCCGCCGCGACCCGCCCGCGAACGGCTGCTCACCTGGCCGCTGCTCGTGCGCGTCGTCGTCGTCAGCCTGCTGCTCGCCGTCGCCGCACTCGTGGCGTACCGGTGGCAGCTCGACCGCGGTGGCTCGGTCGAGCTGGCGCGGACGACGGCGGTCAACGCGTTGGCCTGGGCGGAGATCCTCTACCTCTTCCACGCCCGGCGGTTCACCGGCACGGCGCTGACCCGCGAGGCCGTGAGCGGCAACCGCGTCGTGTGGCTCGTCGTCGGGCTCATGGTAGCGCTGCAGCTGGCCTTCACCTATGCGCCCCCGCTGCAGGCCGTGTTCCGCACGGTGCCGCTCGACGCCACGTCCTGGCTGGTGCTCGGCGGGCTGGGGGTGCTCGTGTTCGGTGCCGTCGAGGTCGAGAAGGCGTTGTGGCGGTCGCGCGGCGTCCACCGCATGTGACCGCGGCGCGGCGTCGAGCCGGGCGCGGCGTCGAGCCGGTCGAGCGGGACCTGCGGCCCTGGTGCGCGGGGACGCGGCGCGGTCCGATGGGGGTACGTCCTGCGCGCGCCGGCCGGCGGGGGGCGGTGGCGCGCGCCCGACCGGGAGGAGCCGCCGTGCGCGTCGAGGACCTGCCCACGACGGCGGAGGCGTGGCACGTGGCCGACGCCGACGACGTCGTCGCGCTCCTGGGCAGCGACCCCTCCGCCGGGCTGGACCACGCCGAGGCCGCGCGTCGGCTCGAGGAGCACGGCCCCAACCGGCTGCCCGAGCACCGCGAGCGCGGCCCGCTGGCGCGGCTGCTGGGCCAGCTCGCGAACCCGCTCATCGTCGTGCTGCTGGCCGCAGGGCTCGTCACCTCGCTGCTCGGGCACGCGCTGGACGCCGTCGTCATCACGGCGGTGGTCGTGGTCAACACGGCCATCGGCTACCTCCAGGAGGGCAAGGCGGAGAGTGCGCTCGCGGCGGTCCGCGCGATGCTGGCCCAGCACGCCGCCGTCGTCCGTGACGGTGGGCGGCACGAGATCGACGCCGCGGACCTCGTCCCGGGCGACGTCGTGCTCCTGCAGTCCGGGGACCGGGTCCCGGCCGACCTGCGGCTGGTCCGGGTGCACAACCTGCGGGTCGAGGAGTCGGCACTGACGGGGGAGTCCGTGCCCGTCGACAAGACCGTGGACCGCGTGGCCCCGCAGGCTCCCCTCGGGGACCGCACGTGCCTGGCGTTCTGCGGGACGCTCGTCGTCTACGGACAGGGTCGCGGGGTCGTCGTCGCGACCGGGACGGCGACCGAGGTCGGCCGGATCGGCGCCCTGGTGGGCCGGGCCCCGGACCTCACGACCCCGCTCACCCGGCGCCTGGAGCAGCTCGCGTGGCAGATCACCGGCCTGGTCCTGGTCCTGGGCGGCCTGGCGTTCCTGTACATGTGGCTGCGGCAGGGCGTCGAGCCGCTCGAGGCGTTCCTCGTCGTGGTCGGCATGGCCGTCGCGGCGATCCCGGAAGGCCTGCCCGCCGTCATCACGATCATCCTGGCGATCGGTACGCGGGTCCTGGCTGCGAACCGGGCGATCGTCCGGCGCCTGCCGGCGGTGGAGACGCTCGGCTCGGTCAGCATCATCGGCACCGACAAGACCGGCACGCTGACGTGCAACGAGATGACCGTGACGCACGTGCTCCTGCCCGACGGCGACCTGCACGTCACGGGCAGCGGCTACGCGCCGGACGGCGGCTTCACCCGCGACGGCCGGCCCGTCGAGGTCGAGCAGGACGCCGGCCTCGACGCCCTGCTCGCCGCCGGGGTGCTGTGCAACGACGCGTCCGTGCGGCATCGCGACGACGGCTGGCACGCCGTCGGCGACCCGACGGAGGCCGCGCTGGTCACCCTGGCGCTCAAGGCCGGGCTGGACCGGCACGAGCTGCGCGGCCGGCTGCCCCGCACCGACGCCATCCCGTTCGAGTCCGAGAACCGGTACATGGTCACCCTGCACCACGACCACCACGGCCGGGCGTTCGTCTTCCTCAAGGGCGCCCCGGAGCGCGTGCTCGCCCTGTGCGGCCTCGCCGACGACGACGCCTGGCGCGAGCGGGTGCAGGCCGCGGCGGCGCAGGGCGAACGCGTCCTCGCGCTCGCGGGCACGGAGGTGCCCGGCGAGGTGCGGGCGCTCGACGTCGCGGTGCTGCCGGGCGACCTGGAGCTGCTGGGGATGGTCGGCATCATGGACCCGCCGCGCCCGGAGGCGGTCGACTCCGTGGCACGGTGCCGGGGCGCCGGGGTGCGTGTCGTCATGATCACCGGCGATCACGCCGTCACGGCGCTGGCCATCGCGGACCAGCTGGGGATCGCGGGCGGGCGCGCCCTGACGGGCGAGGCGATCGACGCGCTCGACGACGGCGCCCTGCGGGCCGCGGCGCGCGACCACGACGTCGTGGCCAGGGCGAGCCCGGAGCACAAGCTGCGCCTGGTGTCCGCGCTCCAGGCCGAGGGCGCCTACGTGGCGATGACCGGCGACGGCGTCAACGACGCCCCCGCGCTCAAGGCGGCGGACATCGGCGTCGCGATGGGTGGGCGCGGGACCGACGCCGCCCGGGACGCCTCCGACCTCGTGCTGACCGACGACGACTTCGCGACGGTCGCCCGCGCCGTCCGGCAGGGGCGCGTCGTCTACGACAACATCAAGAAGTCGCTGCTGTTCATCCTCCCCACCAACGGCGGCGAGGCGTCGCTCATCCTCACCGCCCTGGTGCTCGGCATGACGATGCCGGTCACCGTCGCGCAGATCCTGTGGGTCAACATGGTCACCGCGGTGACGCTGGCCCTCGCCCTGGCGTGGGAGCCGGCCGAGCGCGACGTCATGGACCAGCCGCCGCGGCCCCCGCGCGAGGCGCTCCTCACCCCGCCGCTGCTGGTCCGGCTCGTCCTCGTCAGCGCGCTCATGGCCGGCGGCGCCCTGCTGGCCTTCCAGTGGGAGCTGGGTCGCGGCAGCAGCCTCGACGTGGCACGGACCGCGGCCGTGTCCGTCCTCGTCGTGGCGGAGCTGTTCTACCTGTTCCACGCCCGTTCCTTCACCCGGTCCGTGCTGACGCCCCAGGCGTTCCGCGGCAACCGGGTCGTACCGCTCGTGGTCGCGCTGCTGGTGGTGCTCCAGGCGCTGTTCACCTACGCCCCGCCGTTCCAGGTGCTCTTCCGCACCGCCGCGCTCGACCTCGCCTCGTGGGGCGTCGTCGTGGGCATCGGCCTGGTGACCGTGGCGGTCGTGGAGGCGGAGAAGGCCGTGTGGCGGTCCCGTGGCGTCCACCGGATGTGAGGCGCCACCGGTGTGACGCGCGCCGCGTCACGACACGCCCACCGCCCTGACGAGGAGGTCCGCGACCGCGGGGGACCATGGCCGGGTGAGGACCCCCGCCCTGCCCGACGTGCTGCGCCCCGGCGCCGGCGCGCGGGGGGCGGCGCGTCCGGGGCCCGTGCGGCGCGCCCTCGGCACCTCCCGCACCGCCCTGCGCCGGGCACCCCGCCGGGTGCGGGCCGCGCTGACCGGGGACGGCGACGGGCACGCCCCGTCCTGGGTCACCGGGCTGCTCGCCGGGCTCCAGGCGGCGGTGCTCTCCTTCCTCGTCGTCACGGCACCGGCCCTCGCGGCGTACGTGGCGACGTCCGCGGACCCGGCCAACGCCGACGTCGGCTGGCCGCGTGCCGTCGTCGTCGCGGGTGCGCTGTGGCTGCTCGGGCACGGCGGGATGCTGCCCGCCGCCGGCGTCACGGTGACGCTCGTGCCGCTGGGCCTGTCGGTGCTCGCCCTCTTCAGCGCGTACGCCTCCGCGCGCCGCTCCGCCTACCCGACGGTCTCGGCGTGGTGGGCCGGCGTCGTCGGGTACCTCGCGCTCGTCGTGGTCGTGCTGCTGGTGGTGGGGGACGTCGGCCCGGCCGGCGCGGGACCCGCGGCGGTGGTGCGCACGCTGGTCGGCGCGGCCGCACTGGCGACCGTCGGCACGGGGCTGGGCACGGCGCAGCTGGGCCGGCGCGTGCGACGGGCCCTGCGTCGGCTGCCCGGGTTCGCCGCAGCGGGGGTGGGCGGGGGCGTCGTCGTCGGCGCGCTGCTCCTGCTCGTTGGTGCCGCGGTGACCTGCTGGTGGGCCTTCTCGGGCCGAGCCTCGACGGGGGACGTCGTGGCCGGCCTGCGGCTGGACCTCCTGGCGGGCGCGCTCCTGGCGGTGGCGCAGCTCGCCGTCGTGCCCAACCTCGTCGCGTGGGCGACGGCGTGGGTGGTCGGCCCCGGCTTCGCGGTCGGGGAGGGGACGCTGTACTCCCCGGCGGAGGTGACCTCCGCGGCGCTGCCCGCGCTGCCGGTGCTCGGCGCCCTCCCGACGCAGCACGCCGCGGGCGGGGTCCTCGTGGCGGTGCCCACGCTGGTGGTCCTCTTCGGGGCCGCCGGGGGCTGGTACGTCCACCGCGCGCGGGCCACGACCCGCGCGTGGCACGCCCCCGCCGCGGCCGGCGTC
>JACIXM010000192.1 GCA_014360395.1 Actinotalea sp. | reverse complement strand
GAGCTCGTCGGGGACATCCGCGACGAGTACGACCTCGAGGAGACCGACCGCGACCCGGTCCCCGGGAGCCCGACCTCGATCGACGCCGGTCTGACCATCGAGGAGTTCTCCGAACGGACCGGTGTGGCGCTGGAGGACGGGCCGTACGAGACCGCCGCGGGCTTCGTGCTGGACCGGCTCGGCCGACTCGCGGTCGCCGGCGACGTCGTCGTCGTGGGTCAGCACGAGGTGGTCGTCACCGAGGTGCAGAACCGGCGGATCACGCGTCTCCTCGTCCGCCCGACGACGGCGCGGACCGGCGCCGAACCGGCCGTCGCGCCACAGCCCGAGGGCGCGCGGCGCCGGCCCGCGGCCGGGCGGGGCGACGCGGTGGCCGGCGACGGAGGGAGGCGCGACCCCGGCACCCGCGACACCGTTCCGCGCGACACCGGGTCCGGCCCGGCGCGGTGACGCGGCGCCTCTGCTAGCGTGCTGAGGCCCTTCCTCCCGACCCGAGGCCGCATGAAGGCTCCCCACCAGCACATGACGCTCGACGCGACCGGCGACTCGATCCGCCGTGGTCGCTCCTTCGCCGTCCGCGCCGCGCAGGACCTCGGCGTCGGGCCGGCGACGCTCGCCGTCGTGGAGCTGCTCGCCTCCGAGCTCGTCACCAACGCCGTGAAGTTCGGCGGCGAGGACGGGGTCGTACGGGTCCGGGTGTGCGCGGACGGGGCGTTCCTGCGGATGGAGGTGACCGACGGCAGCCGGGTCCCGCCCACCGTCGACACCGGCCGCCCGGCGCACCTCGGCGGTCACGGCATGAAGCTCGTCGAGCGCCTCGCCCACGACTGGGGCGTCACCCGCGACGCCGCCGGCGGGAAGACCGTCTGGCTCACGCTCGCCTTCGACTCCACCCTCCGGCGCTGAGCAGCGCACGGGCCCGGGCCGACCCCTGAGCGTTTGCGGAGGCCGCCGGTGGCGCCCACGCTGGACGGGAGCGCCGCGCGTCCGCCCGTGGACGCGCGCGGACGACGGGAGGACCACCATGGACCACCATCGCGACATCCCGGTGACCGGGACGACCAACCCCGGCGGCGGCCGGGAGGAGAACCCGCCGGAGGTCGAGCCGGTCACGGAGCCCTCGCACCCCGCGAACCCCCTCGACGGCGCCCCGTCGCCCGGCCCGCAGCCCGGCTCGACGGTCGACCCGGACCACGACCCCGACCGCCGTGGACGGCACCGCGTCGACTGAGGCCGCACCGCAGGACCCGCACGCGAGGACGGGCGCGCCCCTCGGGGCCGCGCCCGTCCTCG
>JACIXM010000191.1 GCA_014360395.1 Actinotalea sp. | reverse complement strand
CACGGTCCCCGGGGGCGTCCGTGCGTCCGGGCCCGCACGCAGCGGCGGCGCGCGGCCCGTGCTCAGTCGCCGCGCTCGCGCGAGGCGGCGGCGACGGCGCGGTCCGCCTCCTCCAGCACGAGGTCGTGGTCGATGGCGATCGCGGCACGGGTCCCGTCGGCGGCGGCGGTCACCACCTGCGCCTGCGGCTCGGTGACGTTGCCCGCCGCCCACACGCCGGGCACGTCCGTCGCCCCGCGGGCGTCCGTGCGGACGTACTCGCCGAACGGACCGGCCTCGAGCGCGACCCCGGCGCCGGTCAGCAGGTCGTCCCGTGCGACCAGGCGCGGCTGGACGACGACGGCGTCGCAGGCCAGCGTGCGTCCGTCAGCCAGGCGTAGGCCCACGAGCCGGTCCTCCCGCACGAGGAGCTCCCCGATCGTCCCCCGCACGACGCCGACGCCGGTCGCGGCGAGGCGTTGCAGGACGGCGTCGTCGACGGTTGCGCCGGTGAAGCGGTGCAGGACGAGGGTCACGTGCTGGGACCACTGCCGGACGGTGAGCGCCTTGTCGACCTCGCCGGCGTGGGTGGCGACGACGACGAGGCGCTCGTCCCGGTGCTCCCAGCCGTGGCAGTACGGGCAGTGGAGCACGTCGCGGCCCCACCGCTCGGCCATGCCGGGCACCTCGGGCAGCTCGTCGCGCATCCCCGAGGTGACGAGGACGCGCCGGGCGCGCAGCGTGCTGCCGTCCGAGAGCCGGACGGCGACGGGACCGCCCGGTGCGGCGAGCACCTCGGTCGCCGTCGCGGTGACGAGTCGGACGCCGTACCGGCCGACCTCCTCCTGTCCTCGGGCGAGGAGGTCCAGCGGGCGGGTGCCCTCGTGCCCGAGGAGGCCGTGGACGTGGTCCGCCGCCGCGTTGCGGGGCCGCCCGTCGTCCACGACCACGACGCTGCGCCGCGAGCGTCCCAGCACGAGCGCGGCGCTGAGGCCGGCGGGCCCGCCGCCGACGACGACGACGTCGTGGACGACCAGCTCGTCCGGCGGCGCGTCGTCGTCGTTCGTCCCCTCGGCCGCGTCCGGCCGTCCGGCGGTGACCAGCCGGACATCGGTGACGTGGCCGGGTGTGGCACCGCCGCGGAGCACGGTCAGGAGCCGGTCGACGTCCCGCGCCGCCCCGCTGACGCGGATCTCGACCGTGCCGTCGGGGAGGTTGGTCGCGGTCCCGGCCAGGCCGAGCTCCTCCAGGCGCCGTCGGGTCCACCACCGGAAGCCGACGCCCTGGACGCGTCCGGAGACGACGAGGGTCGCGGTGAGCGGACTGGGGTCCACAGGGTCTCCTCTGCTCGGCTGACGACGAGGGCGGTCCTCGCGGACCGCCCTCGTCGTCATCATGCCGGGACGGCGTCCCGCGCGCGTCCGCTCAGACACGACCGGCG
>JACIXM010000190.1 GCA_014360395.1 Actinotalea sp. | reverse complement strand
CGTCGATCGAGGTGGGGCTCCCGGGGACCGGGTCGCGGTCGGTCTCCTCGAGGTCGTACTCGTCGCGGATGTCCCCGACGAGCTCCTCGACCAGGTCCTCGAGCGTGACGATCCCGTCCGTGCCCCCGTACTCGTCCACCACGACGGCGATGTGGATGCCCTCGCGCCGCATCCGCGACAGGGTGGGCAGCACCCGGTTCGTGGAGGGCAGGTGCAGCACCTCCCGGGACAGGCGCCGCACCGTCGTCGTCGCCGGGGCGCCGAGCAGGTCGCGCACGTGGAGGAAGCCGACGACGTCGTCGAAGTCGGTCCCGGTGACCGGGTAGCGGGAGTACGGCTTGTCGCCGACCTCGGCGACGGCCTCGGCGACGGTCAGCCGGGCGGCCAGGAAGGCGACCTCCCCCCGCGGGCGCATGACCTCCCCGAGCGAGCGGTCTGCGGCGTCGAAGACGTCGTGGAGGATGCGGCGCTCGTCCTCGGCGAGCCCCTCGTGCGCGATGACGAGGTCGCGCAGCTCCTCGTCCGTCATCTCCTCCGAGGTGGCGCGGGGGTCGCCGCCGAGCAGTCGGATCACGGCGTTGGTCGAGACCGAGAGCAGCCAGATCACCGGCCGCATGAGCCCGGCGAACCGGTCCAGCGGCGGCCCGACCACGAGGGCGACGGTCGCCGCCCGCTGCAGCGCCAGCCGCTTGGGCACCAGCTCCCCGAGCACCAGGGACAGGTAGGCGATGAAGAGGGTGAGGACGATCAGCGCCGCGGGCTCCGCGACGCGCGCCGGGACACCGGCGTCCTGAAGGACGGGCACGAAGTCGGGGGCCAGGGTCGTGGCCCCGAAGGCCGCCGAGAAGAAGCCGGCGACGGTGACCCCGATCTGCACGGCGGCGAGGAACCGGTTGGGGTTGCGGGCGACGGCCGCGACCCGGGCCCCGCGGTGCCCCTGCTTCTCGAGCCGGTTGACCTGGCTCTCCCGCAGGGAGACCAGCGCGAGCTCGGTCCCGGCGAAGAGGCCCCCCAGGAGGATGAACCCCAGGACGAGCGCGATGTTGGTCAGCGTGTCCTGGTCCATGCTGCACCCCCTCGGGCCGGCGGTGCGCCGCTCGGTCGGGGGGTGCCGGGACTGCAGGGGTCGTCCATGGGAGGAGTCAACGAAAAGGTGGTCTGCTCCGTCAACTGTGCCGACGGCGGCCGGCGTGCTCGGCACGGGTCACCGTGCTGGGATGGAGCGACGACCGGACCGAGGAGGCACCATGGCGGACCTGGTGGCGATCGCGCGCCAGCACCTGGACCTCGCCCGCTCGGGCGACAACGGCCGCAGTGCCGAGCTGCTCGTCCACGACGGCGTCCTGCGGCAGAGCGTCATCGCGCTCACCCGGGGCAGCGAGCTGGGTGAGCACAACTCGCCCCACGCGGCGAGCCTGCAGGTGCTCGTCGGCAGCGTCGAGGTGACGGGCCAGCCGGCGACCGTCGTCGACGCGGGGTCCCTCGTGGAGCTGACGCACGAGCGGCACGCCGTCACGGCGCGCGAGGACAGCGTCTTCCTCCTGACCACCGTGACGGGGCTGGAGCCGGAGCAGGTCGCGCGAGGCTGACGTCGGTCGGGACGGGTAGCGGTGGCACAACCGGGCCGGGCGACCCTGGGATGCGGGTGGTCGCCGGGTGCCCCGAGTGGGATTCGAACCGAAATCGGGATCCGGGAACTGGCATGAACGGAGTGGAACCGGCTCACCAAACCTATTCTGACCTGGGCGTATGCCAGGAACCAGGTGTCGCAGAGTGGTTCGGCGGGTAGTCTCCTTATGACACACTAATGACACGACGGGCGGAGTGGGACTGTGGCAACGGGTGAGTCCCCTGGAGTGGTGTAGCTCGGGTTCGTGATCTTGGTGGCCGTGTCGGTCCATCACGTGAGCGGGCCACCGCGTGAGGCTCTGTGAGAAGCGACCAAGCGACTCATGGAGAGGAATCACGCGATGACCCTGGATCAGTCTGCCCTGCTGGAGCTGTCCGAAGCACTGCGCGCCGCCGACGGCGGGGACGTGGTGCGGATGATGCTCGGGGCGATGCTGCAGGCCCTGGTGGACGCCGAGGCCACCGCCCACATCGGCGCCGGCCCGCACCAGCGCACCCCCGAGCGGACCACCCAGCGCAACGGGACCCGGGACAAGGTGGTGGCGACCACGGCCGGGGATCTGACGGTCAAGATCCCCAAGACCCGCACCGGGTCGTTCTTCCCGACGCTGCTGGCCCCGCGCCGGCGCATCGACGTGGCCCTGCACGCGGTCATCATGGAGGCGTACGTGCACGGGGTCTCCACCCGCAAGGTCGACGACGTGGTCGAGGCCCTGGGAGTGACCTCGGGGATCTCCAAGTCCGAGGTCTCCCGGATCTGCGCCCAGCTCGACGCCGACGTCACTGCCTGGGCCACCCGGCCGCTGGACCACGTCGGGTTCCCCTACGTCTTCCTGGACGCGACCTACTGCAAGGCCCGCATCAACGGCCGGGTCGTGTCCCAGGCGGTCGTGATCGCCACCGGGGTCTCCGCCGACGGGCGCCGGGAGGTTTTGGGCAGCGCGGTCGGGGACAGCGAGACCGAGGACTTCTGGACCGACTTCCTGCGGAGCCTGCGTGACCGCGGCCTGGCTGGGGTCCAGCTGGTGGTCTCCGACCACCACCGCGGCCTGATGAACGCCATCGAGGCGGTCCTGCTCGGCGCGACGTGGCAGCGGTGCCGGGTCCACTTCATGCGCAACGTGCTGTCCAAGGTCACCAAGGGCAACACCGAGATGGTCGCCGCCGCGGTCCGCACGATCTTCGCCCAGCCCACCGGGCCCCTGGTCCGCGAGCAGGTCGAGACCGTCGCGGCCATGCTCGAGCCGCAGCTGCCGGCCATCGCCGAGATGCTGCGCGACGCCCGCGAGGACATCACCGCCTTCGCGGACTTCCCCGAGGCGCACTGGCGCAAGATCTGGTCCACCAACCCCCTGGAGCGCATCAACCGGGAGGTCAAGCGCCGCACCGAGGTCGTCGGGATCTTCCCCAACGCCGCCGCCCTGCACCGGCTCTCCGCCTGCGTCCTGATCGAGGCCCACGACGAGTGGCAGGTCACCGACCGCCGCTACCTGTCCGAAGCCTCCATGGCCCAGCTGAACCCGCCCGAGCCCACCGCACTGCCGACCCGACCGATCAAGGAGGCGAACACCGAGATCAAGACGGCATAGTTACCCACGACGCAGAGCAGCACGCGAACGAGCTACACCACTCCCCGGGACGTCATCCGATCCGCGCGGTTCCCGATGCTTCGGAGCGGGCATGGGCGTCGTCCGCATGCGAGCGGCGACCAAGTTGATCTGGCACGTATCTGGCACGGACAAGCAGAAGGCCCCGCCGAAACGGGGCCTGACCTGCGGTTCTGCTCTGCTCCCGCGACTGGACTCGAACCAGTAACCGTCCGATTAACAGTCGGATGCTCTGCCAATTGAGCTACGCGGGATCGCGCGGTTCGCAATGCTACCCGAACTCCGGGAGTGCCCTGTCACCGGCGTGTCGCAGGGGTGACGCCGCTCGAGCGGGCGTCCGGCGGGCGGCTCAGCGCAGGCCCGCCGCCTCCCGCACGCGGGCCTCCGCGGCGTCGACGGCGGCGGCCGTGCCCGGGTCGGCGAGGTCGACGTCGCCCGCCCCGATGACCTGGGTGAGCAGCGCGCCGTCGTCGTCGCGGCGCAGGACCACCCGCACGGTGCGCCCCCCGCCGACCTCGACCCGCTCGGAGTGGACGACCGACGACTGGACCCGGTCGTGGACGGCCCGCGCGAGGTCGCGGGCGGCGTCCTGCACGAGCGGCAGCGTCGTGGTCGCCGTGCCGTCGACCCAGGTGATCGTCAGCTCGCCGGACGCCGGGTCCAGCCGGGCACCGTCGACGTCCGTCCACGCCCGGCGCAGGTCGCCGTCGCCGTCGAGGACCACCAGCCCTCGGCGCGTCGCGACGACCCAGCCGTCCGTCGTCGTCCGTCCTGCCGCGAGCGGGGCGTCACCAGCGGTCAGGTCGAGACGGGACCGGACGTCGTCCGGCAGGGCGGGGCGGCGGCGCAGCAGGGGCATGGCACCACGGTAGGTCGTGCCGGCGTCTGGTGGCAGGCGCGCCGCCGGTCGGCTCAGCGACGGGGCTGGGCGGGGTTGGTGGGCACGCCCTGGGACGGCGGATTCTGCACCGGTCCCTCGGTCTCGGGGGTGACCTTGCCGCCGCCCTGGGGGGCGGGGGCCTGCGACGGCGCGAGGCCCGCAGCATCACCGCCCGACGGCGTGGCACCGTCCGCCAGCTCCTGCAGACGGACCTCGAGGACCTGCAGCACCGGCAGGCGGTCGGCGTGGGCCCGTTCATAGGCGATGAGGCTGTCGACCTGCTCCGCCTCCAGGGAACGGATCCGGTGGGCGAGCCCCGTCACGGGCAGGTGGTCGTAGTCGGGGATGGGCAGAGCCTCACGGTCGGGCGCGCTGCTCATGGGGACCTCCTCGTGGTCACGGGTGCGGTCCTCATCGACACTACGGGCCGTTCACGCCACTCGCGCGGCGGTGCACCCGCTCCTCAACGCCGAAGGAGCCACGGCCGGGCCGCGGCGTCGAGGAGCTCCGCGGCCGACGCCAGCTCGCGGGCGTGCTGCCGCGCGAAGGCGTCATCCCGTCCTGCGGCGTGCGCGCGGTCGCGGCGCTCGGGCGCTGCCGCCAGGCGCTTGCAGAGCCCGAGCAGGAGCTGCTCCTCCCAGGTGTACCGGTCCGCGGACCGGCCACGGGCCGTGGCCCCCTGGACGGCGGCCCCGGCGGCGCGCCGCAGGGCGGCATCCGCCTGGCCCGTCACCAGCAGCTTGCCGAGGTCGAAGGCGACGGGCATGAGCCGGCCGTGCTCCCAGTCGACGAGGACGTGGCGGCCGTCGTCCTGGCGGACGATGTTCGTCGCGACCAGGTCCCCGTGGCCGAGCGAGCACGGGACGAACCGGTCCGCCTGGACCAGGCCGAGCAGGCGGCGCCGCGCGCGGCGCAGCGCCCGTTCCCCGCCCGGCCAGTCCGGCTCCGTCGCCAGGGCGAGGTCCAGCCGCTCGGCCAGGTCGCGCGGCATCATCGCCGACAGGTGCCGGCGTCGGACGCCGTACGCCCGGTACGCGTCGGCGAGTGCGGGGGCCAGGTCCTCGACGGCCGATCGGCGCTCGTCCGGCGTGACGGGATGACGGCCGTGGACCACCGCCTCGAGGAGGTAGTCCACGCCGTGCGGAGAGCCGTCGTCCGCGACGCCGTGCGCCAGCACCTGCGGGGCCCGGTAGTCAGGGATGTCCGCGATGCGCGCGCGCACCTCCCGTTCCCGACGGCCGAGCGCGGTGCTGTCACCCTGTGAGCGCCAGACCTTCAGGGTGGCGAGGCGTCCGTCCACGCGGACGTACCCGCGGACCTTGACCTGCCCGCTGCGCGAGAACTTGCCGACGACGACGACGGCGCTGGCGGTCTCCGCGCGCACGGCGGGACCGCTGACGGAGGTCCACCGCAGGTGCGGGTCCGGGACCCGCTGCGGCTCGAGCCCGGCCACGTCACCGTCGTCCACGAGGGCCCGCTGCCGCGGCGTCAGCGTGCGTGACCGGGCGGCCAGCCCGAGCGCCCGCTCCGCGACCCCGAGGGCGTCGAGAGCACGCCGGACCGCCTCGGCGGGCTCCGCGGTGGGACCGGTCACGAGCGGCCACCGGTGCGGCGGGCCTCCGGAGCGCCGCCCTCGAGCAGCGCCTCCGCGACCTCCTCGCGGTACACCCCGAGCCACTCCTGCGCGTACCGCTCGGGGGAGAACCGCTCGCCGACCTCCTGTGCCGCTGCACCCAGTCGCGCTGCCAGACCGGCGTCCCGCAGGACCGACAGCATCGCCCGGCCGAGCGCGTCGACGTCGCCCGGGGGGACGAGCAGACCGTCGACACCGTGCCGGATGATCTCTCCCGGTCCGTAGGCGACGTCGTACGCCACGTACGGGGTCCCGGCCTGCATCGCCTCGAGGAGGACGAGCGGCATGCCCTCGTGCCAGGAGCTCAGCACGCCGGCGCGGGCGCGGCCGAGGATCTCGTGCGCGTCGGGGCGGAAGCCGTGGAACACCACCTGGCCCGCGACGCCGAGCTCTGCCGCGAGGCGGACCAGAGCGTCCCGGCGGGAGCCCTCGCCGACGACGTCCAGCCGCGCGGCGGGAACCTGCGCCGCCACCGTCGCGAAGGCGCGGATCGCGTGGTCGACCCGCTTCTGGCGTGTCAGGCGACCGACGACGGCGAGCCGTGGCTCGGTCGACACGATCGGACGGACCGCGCCGACGACGCAGTTGTTCACGACCGTGGGCGCGGGTTCCCCGTACCGTGCGAGGACGTCGGCCTGCTGCGCCCGGGTGAGCACGACGACCCGCGTGATCGCCCCGGTGCGGCGCAGCACCGCGTCCCAGTGCGGCTCGGACGGATCCCGGGGTGTCCACGGGCGGACCGTGTGCGGGTTGTGCAGGGTCGAGACCACGCGGGCGACCCCCGCGGGCAGGGTGGTGGGCAGGAGACAGGCGTCGGTCCCGTCGACGAACAGCACCGGGACCCGCTCGGCACGACCGAGGACCTCGGCGACCCAGCGGCCCTGCGCCGCCGCCAGCGTCGTCTCGCGCGGTCCCACGGACTCGGCGACGACCGCACGGGCGCGGAGCGGGTGGAGATGCTCGCGCACCGACATCCACGTGCGGGCACCGCTGACGTGGTGCCGGACGGCCCCGCCGTCGGCGGCGTCCGTCCGGTCGACGGCGACGCGCGTGCCCCGGAGGGACCGGTGCTCCACGGCCACCACGCGGCCGGCGGTGTCGAGAGACTCCACCCGCTGGACGCGGCGGAGGCGGTTGCGGACCGTCCGGCGCGTGACGCCTGCGGGGTCCACCCGGCCGAGATCGCCGGGGAAGAGCGCCGCGCCCTCGCGCCAGAAGTACCGCACCTTCGTGCGGCGCGGCAGCGTGCGCCGCAGGCGCAGCGCCACCCGTTCCACGTCCTCCGCGTGGGCGTGCTTGAGGACGAGCACCGTCGTCCTGATCCCCTGCGCGTCCAGGAGCCGGACCCGCTGGAGGATCGCGCGGGTGAGACCACCGGAGCGGCGGGACAGGGAGGTGACGACGAAGAACGCCTCGGAGACCTCGCGCAGCCTGCCCGGGATCGGCGCGCCTGGGTCCGTCGTCTGCGGTCGTGTCATGGCCACCCCCTGGACCGTCCGTCGCACGGGTGGGCCAGGTGGGGCTTGAACCCACGACCGACGGATTATGAGTCCGCTGCTCTGACCGGCTGAGCTACTGGCCCTCGCGGTCCGCCAGGCTAGCAGCGGCACCGGCGGCGGGCTGGGCTGTGTCCCGTGGAACGATCACGACGCGGCGTCTCAGCTCCGCCCTGCAGGGGCCGATGTCAGAGGCGAAGGCCGTGTCCGGCGGCTCCGCGGTGCCTGCAGAGAGGCCTCCGCGACGGACGCGCCGCCGCGGAGGTAGCACCATGGACACGACCCTTCAACCGTCGGCACGCGGACGGGTGGTGGGCTGGCTGCTCGCCGCCGTCCTCCTGGTGCCGGTCCCCGCGGCCGCCGCCGAGCAGACCGCGGACCCGGCCGGCGCGCCGGAGGCCGGACCCGGGACCGTCGCGCCGGCTGCGACGCCGGGCACCACGACGTCCACGCAGCTGCAGAGCCTGGCCACGCCGACCGTCGTCGTGCGTCCGCCGACGACCGTCCTGCCGGTCGCGCTCGACGCCGTGCCGGGGTACCAGGCGACCGTCTCCTGCGACCCCAACGACAGGCCGGGTGTGCGGGCCTTCGCCGACCTCGTCACGCGCCACTACGGCTACCCACGGTTCTCGACCTCGCGCGCGTGCGCCGGGTACGACAGCCAGCACCACGACGGGCGGGCGATGGACTGGCCGATGAACGCCTTCGACCCCACGCAGCGGGCGGTGGGCGACGCGGTGGCGGCCTGGCTCACCGCCGACGACGGCGCCGTGGCGCGTCGATTCGGCATCATGCTCATCATCTGGAACCGCCAGGTCTGGTACACGCACCGGCCCGCCCAGTGGCAGGCCTACACCGGCCCGAGCCCGCACACGGACCACCTGCACTTCAGCTTCACCTGGGACGGCGCCATGGGGCGCACGTCGTGGTGGACCGGCGTGCCCGTGACCCAGGTGGACCACGGCACCTGCCGCGTCTACCAGGACCAGTACGCGCCGCGGTACACCGGTCGGCGCACGGCGCCGTGCCCGACGAACCTGCCCTCCGCGCCGTGGTCGCCGTACCCGGCCGTGCTGCCGGGGGCGACCGGCGAGCTCGTCACCCGGGCGCAGAGCTATCTCGGGCTCCCGTCGTCGGACATCGACGGCCGGTTCGGTCCGCGGACACTCACGGCGGTGCTGGATCGCCAGCGCGGCGACGGGCTGCCCGTCACGGGGGTCGTCGACAACGCGACCTGGGGTCGGCTGCTCGCCGCGCTGCCCACCGGGCCGTACCAGCAGGTGGTGCTGGGACCCGACGTCACCGGCGACCGCCACGGCGACGTCGTCGTCGTGGACGGCACCGGGCGACTGGCGGTCCACCCCGGGACCGGCGCGGCCGCGCTCGCCCCAGCACGGCCGGTCGCCGAGGAGTGGTCGGAGCGTGTGCTGCACGCGCCGGGGGACTGGGACCGCGACGGGCGCGGCGACCTGATGTCCGTCGACGACTCCGGGCGGCTGTGGCTGCACCCGGGACGGTCCGGGACCGCCTTCGCCGCGCCGCGCCAGATCGGCCGGGGGTGGACGGGCTTCCGCATCGTGCCCGCCGGTGACGTCGACGGCGACAAGGTCCTCGACCTGCTGGCCATCGACCCCTCCGGACGGCTGTGGCTCTACCCGGGCGCGGGCGACGGCGGCTTCCGCACCCGCACCCAGGTCGGCCGCGGGTGGTCCTCCTTCCGGTTGTACGCCGCCGGCGACATGGACCGCGACGGGCGCCCCGACGTCCTCGGGGTGGATGGCCAGGGACGGTTGTTCTTCTACGCGGGGCGGCCCGCCGGGTTCGCGCGGGCGGTCCAGGTCGGTCGGGGCTGGTCGACGTTCCTCCTCGCCTCCGGCGCCGACCTCACCGGTGACGGCATCGGCGACCTCGTCGGCCGCGGGCCGACCGGGGACGCCCGCCTCTTCCCCGGCAGGGTCGGGGGCACGTTCGGCTCGGCGGTGGTCGTCGCCCGCGACTGGTGAGGCCGGCGCGGGAGCAGTGGGGTCCCGCGTTTCACACGGGTGAAAAGCGACGTCCGGTCTGGCTCTCGCGACGTGATCCACACAGACTGCAGCCATGGACGAGCTCCTCGTGGTGGTGACGGACGCGGACGTGAGGGCCGCCCGCGACGCCGTCCGGCGGGCGCAGGTGGAGGGCAGCGGGCCCGAGCGCGTCGCGTTGCTGCGCCGTGACCTCGAGCAGCTCTACCGGCTGCAGGCACGCCAGATGATCGACGAGTTCCGGGCACGCGAGCGCAGCTGAGCCCGCCCCGCGTGCCCGTGCGGTCCGGCGCGCCTCCGGCTCAGCGCGGCGCGTGCCGGTCGAGGAAGGTGAACACCTCCGTCTGGTCCACGCCGGGGAAGGCGCCCACCGGCAGCGCCGCGAGCATGCTCGCGTGCGGCCGGGCAGCCGGCCACGCCTGGCCGTCCCAGCGCGCGGCCAGCTCCGCCGGGGGACGGCGGCAGCAGTCCGGCTCCGGGCAGCGTGACACCGCGCGCTCGGTCGTCTCGCGCCCCCGGAACCACCGCACCTGCGCGAAGGGCACCCCCACGCTGACCGAGAAGGTGCCGTCCCCGCCTGCCTGGACGCGTGAGGTGCACCAGTAGGTCCCCGTCGAGGTGTCCGTGTACTGGTAGTAGGGGCTGAACCGGTCCGGCACCGCGAAGACCACCCGTGCGGTCCAGCGTCGGCAGACCGGCTGGCCCTCGATCGCGCCGAGCGCGTCGCTGGGGAACCGGACGCCGTCGTTCTCGTACGCCTTGTGCAGCGTGCCGTCCTCGTGGACCTTCATGAAGTGCACCGGGATGCCCAGGTGCCGCGTGGCGAGGTTGGTGAACCGGTGCGCGGCCGTCTCGTACGGGACCCCGAAGGCGTCGCGCAGGTCCTCCACCGACAGGCGCCGCTCGTCCTTGGCCGCGCGCAGCATCGCCACGGCCGCCTCCTGGGGCACCAGCAGGGCCGCGGCGAGGTAGTTGGTCTGCACCCGCTGGTGCAGGAAGTCCCCGTAGTCGACCGGCTCGCCGTGCCCGAGAACGTGCGCGGCCAGCGCCTGGAGCACCACGGAGCGCGGGTCGCTGGAGACGCTGTGCGCGTGGGGGAGGTAGATGCGGCCGTGGGCGGTGTCCGTCACCGACCGGGTCGAGTGCGGCAGGTCGTGCACGTGGTGCAGCGTGAAGCCGAGGTGCGCCGCGATCTCCGCGGTCGCCCGCTGCGACAGCGGCCCGCCGCTGTGGCCGACCGCCGCCAGCAGCGTCCGGGCGTGCTCCTCGAGGTCCCCGAACCAGTTGTCCTGGTCCCGCATCGTGGCGCGGAGCTCGGCGTTGGCGCGCCGCGCCTCCTCGGGCGTGGCGGCCCGCTCGGTGAGCAGCCGCCCGATCTCCCGCTGCAGGCCGACGATCGTCTCCAGCGCGTCGGTGGGCAGGGAGCGCCCGACCTTGACCTGGGGCAGGCCGAGCGCGGCGTGCAGCGGCCCGCGCTGGGCCCTCTCCAGCTCGATCTCCAGGGCGGCGCGGCGGCTGGGGGGCTCGGGGGAGAGCAGGTCCGCGAGGGTGACGCCGAGCGCGTCGGCGACCTGCTGCAGCAGCGACAGGCGCGCCTCGCGGCGCCCGTTCTCCAGCACGGAGATCTGCGACGGCGCCCGGCCGACGGCGGCCCCCAGGTCCTCCAGGGTCATGCCCCGGTGGGTGCGCAGGTGTCGCACGCGCCGGCCGATGACGAGCGGGTCGACCGCCGGCCGCTCCGGGGCGGCGGCGGGCGCCGCCCCCGGGGTGTGCGGAGCGGTGCCGGTGGTCGAGGTCCGAGGTGCCGTGGCCATGCCCCCACCGTGGCACGGCGCGAAGCATGAGCGGGAGGTTCTCCGA
>JACIXM010000019.1 GCA_014360395.1 Actinotalea sp. | reverse complement strand
CTGGCCGCCGCCGTCGCCCTCGCCGCTCCGGCGGGCGCCCTGCTCGCCGCGCCCGCGGCCGCGACCACCGACCCCGGCCTCGCGGGCGCCTGCGCCGACGACCAGGGCGTCACGGTCGTCGTCGACGCGACCGCCCTCGGCGGCGCCATCACCGCCGGGTGCGCGCCCGAGGCCGGGGTGACCGGCACCGAGGCGCTGCTGGCCGCCGGCTTCACGGAGGGCAGGGACCCCAGCGGCTTCATCTGCGCCGTCGACGGCCTGCCGGACCCGTGCCCGACGGAGTTCACCGGCCAGTACTGGTCGTACTGGTTCGCCGAGCCGGGCGCGGACACCTGGACCATGTACGAGGAGGGCTCCGACACGGCGGTCACCGCCGCCGGCGCCGTCGAGGGCTGGCGGTACGGGGACGGCAGCGAGGGTCCCCCGGTCGCCCTGCCGGTCGTCGCCGCGACCGACGAGGCGACCGACGAGGCGACCGAGAGGTCGGGTCGGACGCCGGCGGCGAGGAGGCCGTCGGGCAGACGGCCGACGACGACGCCACGGGCCCGGCCGCCCCGCTCCTCGTGGGTCTCGGTCTCCTGGCGGCGCTGGCCCTGGCCGCCGTCGTCGTCGCGCGCCGCCGCTCCACCCCGGCGACCGACGGCGCCGCCGGCGAGGCCGACGACGCCCCGAACCGGTCCTGACGATGGCGACGATGCACCCCCTCGCGTGGTGGGCCTGGGCCCTCGGGCTCGTGGTCGCCACGACGCGCACCACCAACCCCGTCGTCATCGGTCTGCTCGTGGCCGCGGCGGCGCTGGTGGTCACGGCCCGGCGGGAGGACGCGCCCTGGGGGCGCGCCTTCCGCTGGTACCTGGTGCTGGGGGGGTGCATCGTCCTCGTCCGCGTCCTGTTCTACGTGGCCGTCGGGATCAAGACGCCGGGGCTGGTCCTGCTGGACCTGCCCCGCGTGCCGCTGCCGGGCTGGGCGGTCTCGGTCGAGCTGCTCGGTCCGGTCACGCTGACCGGGCTGCTCATGGCGGTCTACAGCGGCCTCCGCCTGGCCGCGCTGGTGATCTGCTTCGGCGCTGCCAACGCCCTGGCGAACCCCCGGCGCGCCCTGCGCAGCCTGCCGGCGGCGCTGCACCAGCTCAGCACGGCCGTCGTCATCGCCATGAGCGTTACCCCGCAGCTGGTGACGTCCGCGGCCCAGGTCCGCCGGGCACAGCGCCTGCGCGGCAGCGCACCGAGAGGACTGCGCTCGCTGCCCGCCGTCGCCCTGCCCGTCCTCACCGACGCGCTGGACCGGTCCGTCTCGCTCGCGGCGTCCATGGACTCCCGCGGCTACGCCCGGGCGGTTCCCGGCACCTCGGACCGACGCGTCGCAGCCCTGCTCCTGGCCGCTCTGGTGGCCGCGGTGCTCGGCACCTACGGGCTCCTGGACGGCACCTCCCCCGGCTGGCTCGGCCTGCCCCTCCTGGCGTCCGGTGCTGCCGCCGCCACCGCCGGGGCCCTGCTGGCCGGACGCCGGGTCCACCGCACGCGCTACCGCCCGGACCGGTGGGACCTGCGCGCCTCGGCGGTCGCCGGGTGCGGACTCGTCGCCGGTGGCCTGCTCGTGGCCGTGACCGCGACGGACCCGGCCGCCCTGGACCCGTCGCTGAGCCCGCTCGGCTGGCCCGCGCTGCCGCCCGTGGCCCTGGTGGCCGTCCTCCTCGCTGCGGCACCGGCCGTCGTCGCTCCGGCGCCGTCCACGGCCGGTGCCTCCGTCCGCCCGTCGCCGACCGGGGCCTCCCGCCGGCGCGTCCCGGAGGTGACCGGATGATCCGCTTCACGGATGTCACCGTCACCTATCCCGGCGCTCGTTCGGCCGCGCTGCAGGGTGTCGACCTGCACGTGGCCGAGGGTGAGCTGTGCCTCGTCGTCGGCCCGACCGGCTCGGGCAAGTCGACCCTGCTCAAGGCGGCCTGCGGCCTCGTGCCGCACTTCACCGGGGGCCTGCTGGCCGGCGAGGTCACCGTCGCGGGCCGCGACACCCGCACCCACCCCCCGCGCGACCTGGCCGACGTCGTCGGCGTCGTGCTGCAGCACCCCGCCGACGGCTTCGTCACGGACGCCGTCGAGGAGGAGCTGGCCTACGGCATGGAGCAGCTCGGCCTTCCGCCCGCCGTCATGCGCAAGCGGGTCGAGGAGGTCGTGGACCTCATGGGCCTGGCCGCCCTGCGGCACCGTCCTCTGGGCGACCTGTCCGGCGGGGAGCAGCAGCGCGTCGCGATCGGGGCCGTCCTCGCGACCCACCCCCGGGTCCTCGTGCTCGACGAGCCGACCTCCGCGCTCGATCCCTCGGCGGCCGAGGAGGTGCTGTCCGCCCTGACGCGGCTCGTCCACGACCTGGGGCTCACCGTCCTGCTGGCCGAGCACCGGCTGGAGCGTGTCGTGCAGTACGCGGACCGGGTCGTGCTGCTCGGGCCCGACGGCAGCGTCCGGGACGGCGACCCGGCGGCGCTACTCCAGGACAGCCCGGTGGCGCCACCGATCGTCGAGCTCGGGCGCCTCGCCGGGTGGTCGCCGCTGCCGCTGAGCGTGCGGGACGCCCGACGCCGCGCGGCGCCGCTGCGCGAGCGGCTCACCCGTCCCCCGGTTCGTCCTCTGCCCCGCCCCGCGGGCCGCACCGACGACGGCGCACCGCCCGGCGCACCCGGGCCGCTGCTGGACGCCGTGGGTGTCCACGTGCAGCACGGCCGCGTCCCGGCGGTGCGCGGCGTGGACCTGCGGGTGCTCCCGGGCGAGACGCTCGCCCTCATGGGGCGCAACGGCGCCGGCAAGACGTCGCTCCTGTGGGCGCTGCACGGGGCCGGCCCCCGCAGCGCGGGACGGGTGGGCGTGGGCGCGGACGGGGC
>JACIXM010000189.1 GCA_014360395.1 Actinotalea sp. | reverse complement strand
GGCCGCACCGCAGGACCCGCACGCGAGGACGGGCGCGCCCCTCGGGGCCGCGCCCGTCCTCGCGTCCGGCCGGCGGCGGCGGGGCGACCGACGCGCGGGCGACGCCGTGCTCGGCGTCAGCCCCCGTACGGCAGCACCGGCACGCCCGGCACGTCGACCCGGACACGGAACAGCGCCCCGGCCTCCGGCTCGGGCTCGGCGAGGTTCTCCCGGGACGTCGTGATCCACAGGTCGCGCAGGTCCTCCCCGCCGAGCGTGCACGCCGTGACCTGGTGCGGCGGGACCACCACCTCCTCGACGACCCGGCCGTCCGGGGTGACACGCACCACGCGCCCGCTGCCGTGCAGCGCCGTCCAGACACAGCCCTCGGCGTCCAGCACCAGACCGTCCGGGACGCCGTCGTCCGGGGTCAGCACGGTGCTGCGGTCCAGCCGCCCCGGCAGCACCTGCGACCAGCCGGCCTCCCGCGGGGCCAGTCGTGACGTCGTCCCCTCACCGCTGTCGTTGAACCAGGCGGGCCCGCCGTCGGCAGGGAACGCGATCCCGTTCGCGACGGTCGTCCCCGGCAGCACCCGCACGGCCTCGCCGCGGGGGCTCACACGCCACAGGTCGCCGCCGCCGGGCCGGCCGTCGTAGGCCATCGAGCCCGCCCAGAGGTTCCCGTCGAGGTCGCACGTGCCGTCGTTCATGCGCACGTCGGCGTCCTCCCACAGCGGCGGCAGCGGCTCGGGGACGGCGTCGGGCGCGTCGGCGAGCGCGAGGCCCCGCTCCAGGGCGACCACGTACCCGCCGCCGATCCGCGGCCGGACGAAGGCGGCCACCGTGCCGACGTGGAGCCGGTCCACCCCGCCGTCGTCCCGCAACGTCAGCAGGTCGCCGGCGAGCAGGTCGACCCAGCGCAGCCCACCCCACCCCGGCCACCAGCACGGTCCCTCCCCGTGGTAGGTGATCGCGTCGGTCACCTGCTCGGCACGGCGGGCCATGGGTCCTCCTCGGTTCCGGGCGACGGGCTCCTGCGAGCCTGTCAGGTCACGTGCGGCGTCGCCAGCGGCAGCAGGCGCACCCGCTCACCCGGGCGGACCTGGCCGAGGAGGTCGAGGTCCTCGTCCACGACGACCGCCACCACCGGGTAGCCGCCGGTCACGGGGTGGTCGGCGAGGAACACGACGGGACGGCCGTCCGGCGGCACCTGCACCGCCCCGGGCACGGTGCCCTCGCTCGGCAGCTCCGTCGTGACCGACCGCTCGAGCGCCGGTCCCGCCAACCGCAGCCCGACCCGGTTCGACCGGTCCGTGACGACCCACGGGTGGGAACCGAGGAGGCCCAGCGCCTCGGGCGTGATCCAGTCCGCCCGGGGCCCGGGCGCCACGCGCACGACGTGCTCCGGCCCGGCGGGGACCTCCAGGGCGTCGTCGTCCGGGGCGACCGGCACCGCGGTCCCCGGGGCGGCCAGCAGGCGCAGGACGTCCCCGGGGCGCACCGGCGGCGGTCCCAGCCCGGACAGCACGTCCGTGGCCCGGCTGCCCAGCACCTGGGGGGCGTCGATCCCGCCCCGCACGGCCACGTAGGTCCGCAGGCCCTGCGCCGGGGTGCCGAGCGTCAGCTCAGTGCCCGACCGCAGCAGGAACGGCAGCCCGGCCGGGGGCGCGGACGTCCTGCCGTCGACGACGACGGTGACCGGCACGGCCGCGCCGGCCACCGCGACGACGACGTCCTGGCGCGCCCGCAGCACCAGCCCGCCGAGGAGGACCTCGAGCACGGCGCGGTCCCGGTCGTTGCCGACCAGGCGGTTCGCGCGCACCGCCGCCCGACGGTCCAGCGCACCGCTGGTCGGCACACCGAGCGTCAGGTGGCCGCGCCGGCCGAGATCCTGCACGAGGCACAGCGGTCCGCTCTCGAGGACCTCCAGGCCGCTGCCCTCGCCCGGCGCTGCCGCACGCTCGTGGGCGTCGCCGACCTCCCTGCCTGGGGCGTCCTGCGCGGCCGCGCGCTCGGGTGCGGGCGGCACCGGGTCGGGTCCGACCGAGGCGCCGGCGGACAGCGCGCGGGCCCGCACGGCCCGGAACTGCACCCGGGTGCCCGGTGTCAGCAGCGCCGGGTCCGGGCGGTCGAGGTCCCACACCGGCGTGTCCGTCCGGCCGAGCAGCTGCCACCCGCCGGGCGACGGCCCCGGGTACACGGCCGACCACCCGCCCGCGAGGGCGACGCTGCCGCCGGGGACGCGGGTCCGCGGGGAGGCGCGCCGGGGCACCTGGGGCCACGGCTCCTGCGCCTGGAGGTACGCGAAGCCCGGGGCGAAGCCGAGGAAGGCCGACGTCCACCCCGTCGCGGTGTGCCGGGCGACGAGCGCCTCGACGCTCGTCCGGAGGGCCTCGGCGACCGCCGCGAGATCCTCGCCGTCGTAGACGGTCGGCACGACGACCTCACGGACCGGCTGCTCGGGCACGGCGGGGCGCTGCGCGCCGGCCGGCTCCCCCGGAGCCGCCGCGAGCAGGCGCTCGATCCGCGACCGGACCGGTGCCGCCGCGCCCTCGGCGACCCGGAGGAGGACCGAGCGCGCCGCCACCACGGACTCCTGGACGCCCGGCGGCGGCACCTGGGTCCACCGGCGCCACAGCGCGAGCGCGGCCCCGGAGTCCGCGCACTCGACGAGCAGCGCGCGGTCCCCGACCGGGAGGACCCGCGGAGCCGGGTGACCGGTCACAGGAAGCCGGTCACCGGGACCCCGGCGTCCTCCAGGGCGCGGCGGGTACCGGCCGCGACGGCGACCGCCTGCGGGGTGTCCCCGTGCACGCACAGGCTCTCGGCCGCGAGGCGGACCGTCCCGCCGTCGGCCGTCGTGACGGTGCCGTCGACGGCGAGCCGTACCGCCCGGCGCGCCACCTCGGCCGGGTCGTGGATGACCGCTCCCGCCTCGGTGCGGGGCACGAGGCGGCCGTCCGCGGTGTACGCGCGGTCGGGGAACGCCTCGAGCACGACGCGCAGTCCCGCCTGGTCCGCGAGCCGGGCCACGCGGCTGCCGGGCAGCGCCAGCAGCGGCAGCGACGGGTCGACCTCGCGCACCGCGCGGACCACGGCGGCGGCCTGCCCGTCGTGGTGGACGATCGTCGTGTAGAGCGCGCCGTGCGGCTTGACGTAGCGCACGGTGGTCCCGGCCGACCGGGCGAGGGCCTGGAGAGCCCCGACCTGGTAGACGACCTCGTCGGTGAGCTCCTCGGGGTGCACGTCGAGGAACCGGCGGCCGAACCCCGCCAGGTCGCGGTAGGACACGTGCGCCCCCACGACGACGTCGTGCCGGGCGGCCAGCGCACAGGTGGCGCGCGCGGTGCTCGGGTCGCCCCCGTGGAAGCCGCAGGCCACGTTCGCGCTGGTGACGTGCGGCAGCACGGCCGCGTCGTCGCCCATCGTCCAGGCCCCGAACGACTCGCCGACATCGCTGTTGAGGTCCACGGGACAAGGGTCGCACCTGCCGCGCCGGGTCAGGCACCCCCAGGCGCGCCAGGACGGGGCCGCCTCCGGCGCGTGGCGCTCAGGCGGGCGCGCGGTCAGGCGCGCGGCACCCGGGGCGGCAGGCGGTGCAGCCGCACCTCGGCGTGCCCGGGCAGACCCGCCCCGATGCGGGCCGTCATGTACGTGGCGTAGGGCTGCCGACGGCGGTCCGTGGGCGACCCGGGGTTGAGCAGCCGCAGTCCCCCCGCGGTGGTCGTGTCCCAGGGGATGTGGCTGTGCCCGAAGACGAGCAGGTCGGTGTCGAGGCCGTAGGCGGCCTCGGCACGCCGCTCCCGGCCGGGCGTCGGACCCGTCTCGTGCACGACCGCGACCCGGACGCCCGCCAGGGTGACGCGCGCGACCTCCGGCAGCCGCCTGCGCAGCGCGGCGCCGTCGTTGTTGCCCCAGCACGCCACGAGGCGTCGCGTCCGCTCCTCGAGCCGGTCCAGCAGGTCCACCTCGACCCAGTCCCCCGCGTGCACGACGACGTCGCACGCGTCCACCGCCGCCCAGACCTCCGCCGGCAGGTCCTTCGCCCGGCGCGGCCAGTGCGTGTCGGCCAGCAGCAGCGCGTGCACCGTCATGCCGTCGTCCTCCGCCCACCCGTGCTCGTGCACCGTCCTCGGCCTCCCGTCGAACCGGCCCGCGCCCCTGCCCCCGCCGGGCGGGCGGACCCCGGCCGCCCTACCGTCGGAGGACCGACGCGAGGAGAGTCTCATGCACGCACCGGGTACGCCCTCCCCCGCCCGGCCGTCCGGGTCAGGCACCGAGGGTGGCGGACGGCACCACGTCGTCGTCGTCGGCTCGGGCTTCGGCGGCCTGTTCACCACCCGGGCGCTCGCCCGGGACCCGCGCGTCAAGGTGACCATGATCGCCTCGACGGGTCACCACCTGTTCCAGCCGCTGCTGTACCAGGTCGCCACGGGCATCCTGTCCGAGGGCGAGGTGGCCCCGGCGACCCGCGACGTGCTGCGGCGCCAGCGCAACGCACGCGTCCTGCTCGGCACCGTGACCGAGGTCGACCTCGCGCGGCGGGAGGTGGTCTCCACCTCGCCCGCCGGCACGACGACGACGTCGTACGACAGCCTCGTGGTCGCCGCCGGGGCGGGGCAGTCGTACTTCGGCAACGACCACTTCGCGCGGTACGCCCCCGGCATGAAGAGCATCGACGACGCCCTGGAGCTGCGCGGCAGGATCTTCGGTGCCTTCGAGCTCGCCGAGCTCGCCACCGACCCGGACGTGCGGCGGCGCCTGCTCACCTTCGTCGTGGTCGGCGCCGGCCCGACGGGCGTGGAGATGGCCGGCCAGATCGCCGAGCTCGCGCACCGCGCGCTGCGAGGGAACTTCCGGCACATCGACCCGCGCGAGAGCCGGATCGTGCTCGTCGACGGGGCGCCGGCGATCCTCGGGGCCTTCAGCGAGCGGCTCTCCCGCGCGGCCGCACGCCAGCTCGAGCGGCTCGGCGTGGAGATCCAGCTCGGCCGGCTGGTGACCGGCGTCGACGCGGAGGGTGTCGACCTGCGCGACACGGACGGCGTCACGACGCGCATCGAGACCCAGACCAAGGTCTGGGCAGCCGGCGTGGCGGCCTCGCCCCTCGGGGCGCAGCTCGCCGAGCAGTCCGGTGCCTCGACGGACCGGGCCGGGCGCGTCCGGGTGGAGCCCGACTGCACCCTGCCTGGTCACCCGGAGGTCTTCGTCATCGGCGACATGATGGCGCTCGACGACCTGCCCGGCGTGGCCCAGGTCGCCATGCAGGCAGGCGTCCACGCGGCGAGCCGGATCCGGCGGCGCCTGGACGGGCAGGACCACGGCGAGCCGTTCCGGTTCCAGGACAAGGGCAGCATGGCCACCGTCTCGCGCTTCCACGCCGTGGCCGACGTCCGCGGTCTGGAGCTGTCGGGCTTCCCGGCCTGGGTCATGTGGCTGGCCGTGCACGTCTTCTACCTGATCGGCTTCAAGAACCGGGTCACGACCCTGCTGCACTGGGCCGTGAGCTTCGTGGGCCGGGGACGGTCCGAACGGACCGCGACGCTGCAGCAGGTGCGGGCCCGGCAGGCCCTGGCCGCCCTGGAGGAGCAGCCCGCCGCGTCGCCCGGCGCCGCGGGTGGGGACGACCCGGTTCCCGGCACCTCCGGGTCACGCCTGGACGACCTGACGTCGCCGGCCGGGCGCCCCAGGTCCGACGCCCCTCGTCAGTCCACCTGACCGAGCCGACCCGTCGCCGTCCTGCACCCCCAGATGCAGGTCTGCCGGCCCCCACCCATCCTGAGCCGGACCGGAGGCGGGCCGGGCGCCCCGACGGCGCACCGCCCGCCTCGACCGACACCGAGGGGGAACCCATGTCTCACCCGAGCACCGGCCCGGCCGGCACCGGCCCGACCACCACCGCCACCGAGCGAGCGCCGTACCAGTACCTGGCCCTGGCGATCGGCGCCCTCTACCTGCTGATCGGCCTGGCGGGCTTCCTCGTCACCGGCTTCGACGGCTTCGCCGAGCACGACCCGGACAAGAGCCTCCTGGGCTTCCACGTGAACCCGCTGCACAACATCGTGCACCTGCTCATCGGTGCCGCCGGCCTCGCGCTGTGGCGCACCCGCTCCGGGGCACGGACCTACGGCTGGCTGCTCGCCATCGGGTACGGCGCGACCTTCGTCTACGGCCTGATCGCCGTGAACGACCCGGACATCAACGTCCTGAACATCAACGGTGCCGACAACGTCCTGCACGCCGTCAGCGCCCTGGCCGGCCTCGCCATCGCGCTGTGGCCGGACCGTCACCGCGACCGCGCCGGTCGCGTCTGAGCGGACGCGCGCGGGACGCCGTCCCGGCATGATGACGACGAGGGCGGTCCGCGAGGACCGCCCTCGTCGTCAGCCGAGCAGAGGAGACCCTGTGGA
>JACIXM010000188.1 GCA_014360395.1 Actinotalea sp. | reverse complement strand
CGCGGCGCCGCCCGCCCCCCCCGCACCCGTACAGCAGAAGGGCCGCCACCCGACGTGGCGGCCCTTCTCGCCGGGGGTGACCCGGCGCGGCGTCGGTGCTGCGCTGCGGGGTCAGCCCTGCGGCGCGAGCATGAAGCCGACGCCCTCGGGCGACGCCGCGGCGTCGAGCTGCTGGTCCGCGAGGACCTCGGAGGTCTGCGACTCCACGAACACGCGCGTGCCCTCGGCGTCGATGACCTGGTCGCCGTCGACGGGGGCGGGGACGAGCGAGAGCTCGAAGCTGCCGGCCTCCTGCTGGGACTGGGCGATGCGCAGACCGCCGTCGTCGGGCAGGCCGGCGCGGGTCGCGATGTCCTGGACGGCGTGCCGGGCGTTGTCGGTCAGGGTGAGCATGCTGCTCCTTCGTGCCGGGATGGTGTGCCCGGTCGGTGCTGCGTCACCGGGCCTCTCGAGCCCTTCCACCGTCACAAGCCCTGGGACGAGTCGCAAGGCGTGGACGCCGTCGATCTCGGATGGTGAGAGCGGGCGGTCCGGGCAGGCGGCCTGCAGGAGCCGCCAGGACGCTGCTGGCCGCACGGATCGCGGCCCCGGACGCAGGCCGCGCGCCTGCCCGGCCGACGACGACGCCCCTTTCACATGCTGGACTCGACCGGGTGAAGCCGTGTACCTCTAGGACGCGTGGCGGCGGCCTGGAGGTCAGGAGGGGTTCACCCGTCCTGACCATGCTGAGCCCGGCCGCTCGAAGGAGAGCGGACCGCTGCCCCGCCACGTCCGCCCCGCACGTCGCGGGGCCTCGGAAGGAGAACCCGTGCACCATCCCCTCAGGCGCGCGCTCACCAGCGCGACCGCGGTCGCCGTCTGCGTCGCACCGGCGCTGGCGGTCCCGATGGCGGCGACCGCCGCCGTGAGCCCCGACGCCCCCGTCGTGATCAACGAGGTCTACGGCGGCGGCGGCAACGGCGGCGCGACGTACACCCACGACTTCGTGGAGCTCTTCAACAAGGGCACCGAGCCCGTCGACCTCACCGGCTGGTCCATCCAGTACTGGTCGGCGACGGGCGAGAACCTCGGCGGGCTGACGACGCTCAGCGGCACCATCGAGCCCGGCGAGCACTACCTGGTGCAGCAGGCGCAGGGCGCGGGCGGGACGACCCCGCTGCCGACCCCCGACGCCGTCGGCACCATCGCCATGGCCGCCACCGCGGGCTCGGTCGCCCTGGTCTCCCAGGACACCGCCGTCTCGTGCGCGGGCACGGCGTGCGCCACCCTTCCGAGCGTCGTCGACCTGGTCGGCTTCGGCAGCACGGCGAGCCGGTTCGTCGGCTCCGGCCCGACCGTGGCGCCGAGCAACACCGCCTCCGTCGCGCGGCGCGGTGAGGCCCAGAACACCGCCGACAACCGAGACGACTTCGTCGCCGGGGCGCCCACCCCGACGGCGTCCGGCGGTGGCCAGGTCACCGACCCGGACCCCGACCCGGAGCCGGACCCCGAGCCCGAGCCCGAGCCCGAGGTCCCGACGGTCACGCCCCTGACCATCGAGGAGATCCAGGGCACCGGCCCGGCGAGCCCCCACGTCGGCGTGCTCACCAGCGTGCGGGGCGTCGTCACGGCGGCCTACCCGACCGGCGGGTTCAACGCCTTCGTCATCCAGACCCCGGGCTCCGGCGGCGCCCTCGACCCCGCCGAGCACGAGGGGTCCAACGCCCTGTACGTCTTCCGCGGCTCGCGGTCGATCCCGCAGATCGGCCAGTACGTCGAGGTCGTCGGCACGGTCGACGAGTTCAACGGCCTGACGCAGGTCAACGCCGCCGCCGGCGACGTCACCGTCCGGACCGAGGACGTCGAGGCGCCCAAGCCCGTCACCGGCATGCCGTGGCCGGCCACCGAGGAGGGCCGCGAGGCGCTGGAGTCGATGCTCTTCGAGCCGTTCGGTGCGTACACCGTCACGAACAACTTCACGAACGCCCAGTTCAGCGAGATCGGCCTGGCCTACGGCGACTCACCGCTCGTCCAGCCGACCGACATCGCGCTGCCGCGCTCGGCCGAGTACGACGCGGCCCTCGCGGACAACGAGGCCCGCCGCGTCGTGCTCGACGACGGCGCGTCGACGAACTTCGGTGCCACGAACCGGAACGCCACCCCGCCCTACCTGACGCTGGAGAACCCGGTGCGGGTCGGTGCCGAGGTCTTCTTCCCGGACGCGGTCATCGTCGACTACCGGTTCAACCTGTGGCGGTTCCAGCCCCGGTCGGCCGTGACGTCGGCCACCCCGCTCGACGAGCGCCCGACCTTCGAGGACACCCGGACCGACGCGCCGGACGCCGAGCGCCTGGGCGACGGCGAGCTGCGCGTGGCGGCGTTCAACGTCCTCAACTACTTCACCACGCTGGGTGAGGACACCTCGTCCTGCACCGCGTTCACCGACAAGGACGGCAACCCCATCACCGTCCGCGGCGGCTGCGACCAGCGCGGCGCGTTCCGCACCGAGGACTTCGAGCGTCAGGAGGGCAAGATCGTCGCGGCGATCAACGCGCTGGACGCCGACGTCGTCGGCCTCATGGAGATCGAGAACTCCCTGCGGGTGAGCGGCGTCGACGACGAGGCCCTCGCCCGGCTCGTCACCGCGCTCAACGAGGACGCCGGAGCGGGGACGTGGGCCTACGTACCCTCGTCGGCCGAGCTGCCGCCGGTGGCGGAGATGGACGTCATCTCCAACGCGATCATCTACCGCCCGGCGGCCGTCGACCTGCTGGGCGAGATGCGCGTGCTCGGTGACCTCAGCGGCTCCGGGGAGCCGTTCTCCAACGCCCGCGAGCCGCTCGGCCAGGCGTTCGTCCCGGTCGGCGGCGGCGAGCCGTTCTTCGTGGTCGTCAACCACTTCAAGTCCAAGGGCTCCGGCTCCGGCGACAACGCCGACCAGGGCGACGGCCAGGGCGCGTCGAACCTCGACCGCGTCCGCCAGGCCACGGCGCTGCGCGACTGGGTGCCGACGGTCCTGGACGACTACGAGGTGCCGGTCCAGGACGTGTTCCTCGTCGGCGACTTCAACTCCTACACGCAGGAGGACCCGCTGCAGGTCCTCTACGCGGCGGGGTACGTCAACGCCAACGAGGTCATGGCCGAGCTCGGGTTCGACCGGGAGTACTCGTACTCCTTCTCCGGTCTGTCCGGTTCGCTGGACCACGTGCTCATGAGCACCTCGGTCCTGGACCGGTTCACCGGCGCGGACATCTGGGAGATCAACTCCCCCGAGCCCGTGCAGTTCGAGTACAGCCGCTACAACTACTACTCGACGCTGCTGTTCGAGGAGGGCCCGTTCCGATCCAGCGACCACGACCCCGTGATCGTGGCGTTCGGCACGGGCGCCGACGGCGGGCCGTCCGACCCGGTCGGTCCTCCGCCGCCGCACGCGGGGACGAAGGGCGTGCCGCCGTTCGCCGGCGAGCAGGGCCCGCCCCCGCACGCCAAGGCCTCCGGCACGGCCCGGGTCCGCGGCGGGCTCGTCGCGATCTGATCACGACGACGGCTCGGTGAGCCGCACCGAGGGGCGGTGAGC
>JACIXM010000187.1 GCA_014360395.1 Actinotalea sp. | reverse complement strand
CCCGGTGTCTGCGGGACGCCCGGTCAGTCCTCGATCGTCACCGAGGTGATGGTGATGTCCTCGACCGGACGTTCGCCCGGCCGGGTCTGGGCCGTGGCGATGGCGTCGACGACGGCACGGCTCGCGTCGTCGGCGACCTTGCCGAAGATCGTGTGCTTGCCGTTGAGCCACGTCGTCGGCGCGACGGAGATGAAGAACTGCGAGCCGTTGGTCCCGCCGACCTGGCCGGTCACCGGGTCGCGGCGCTTGCCGGCGTTCGCCATGGCCAGCAGGTACGGCTCGGAGAACGTCAGCTCCGGGTGGATCTCGTCGTCGAAGGTGTAGCCCGGGCCACCCGTGCCGGTGCCCAGCGGGTCACCGCCCTGGATCATGAAGCCCGCGATGACGCGGTGGAAGATCGTGCCGTCGTACAGCGGCTCGGAGCGCTCCTGGCCCGTGCGGGGGTCCTTCCACGCCGTGGAGCCCGTCGCGAGGCCCGCGAAGTTGCGGACCGTCTTGGGCGCGTGGTTGGCGAACAGCTCGATGCGGATGTCACCGGCGGAGGTGTGCAGGGTCGCGAACATGGGCCCCATCCTCCCACGGGGGTCCGACGGCCCGCCGGGTGGCCGGGCTGGGTCGCCGGGGCACGTCTCAGGACGTCCGCACGTGATCGGATCTGCTCGAAGGACGCGCGACGCCGCCGCAGGGGTGGCAGCATGGACAGAAGTCCTGCAGGCCCGCGGAGGGACAGGGCAGCCGCCTGCCGGCCGGTGGGCCGACCGACCGACACTCCGTCCACAGAGGGAGCACCAGATGTTCGACCGGATCAGAGCAGCTCGCACGACCGTCGACGGGGAGCGGCTCAGGAGTCAGGCCGCGGAGCTCCAGGCGGTCCTCGCCGAGGCCGGGACGAAGGCGAACGTCACCGCGACGCACCTCGCCGACCAGGCCCGGTACCAGGCCGCCGTCGCGAAGGAGTGGGCGACGCCGCACGTGGAGCACGGGGTCGACTGGGCGCGGCCGCGCCTGGAGAAGGCGCTGGCCGAGGGCAAGCACCGCGCCGCGCCGCACGTCGAGTCGGCCGCCCGGCGCGCCGTCCCGGTGGTGGACACCGCGCACGACAAGCTCGTCGACGACCTGCTGCCCAAGATCGTCGCGGCCGTGGGTGCCGCCGCCGCTGCCACGGCGGCGGGTGCCGACAAGGCGCACGACGTCACGGCCGCGAAGCTGTCGGACCTGGCCCACGTCCAGACGAAGAAGTCGCACAAGGGGCGCAACTTCTTCCTCTTCCTGGCCCTCGGCGGCGCGCTGGCCGCGGCCTACCAGGCCTGGCGGCGCAGCACGCCGACGACGGACCCGTGGGCGGAGGACCCGTGGCAGTCGACGCCGCCCGCGTCGACCCGCCGGTCCGACTTCCAGGGTGTGGTCGAGGACGTCCGGCACGAGCTCGAGGACGCGGCCGAGGCCGTCGGTGAGGCGGCCGGCGAGGCAGTGGCCCGTACCCGTGAGGCGACCGGCAAGGCCAAGGAGGCCACCGGCGCCGCGACGGGCAAGGCGACGACGACGCGACGCAAGAGCACCGCGAAGGCCGACGCCAGCACCACCCAGGCGATCGAGACCTCCGGGACCGGTGACACCGGCACGACGGCGGACACGGACGTGACGCCGTCGGACGTCGCGGAGACGATCGGCACCCAGCTCGACGAGACGCCGGAGGCGGGCGAGGGCGGCAAGCACCAGGCCTGAGCCGCAGGACGGGCCGCACGGACCGCTCAGAGCGGGCCCGGCCCGCACCATGAGGACGAGAGGGGCCCGGCATCGCGCCGGGCCCCTCTCGTGCGTCCTGCGTCTGTCGCGGGTGCTGCGTCCGCCGCGCGTCCTGTCCCGCGCGCGAGTGCTTGCCGCCTGCCTCAGGCCGCGTCGGTCAGCCGGCGCGAGATCCGGATGGTGCGCGCGGCGAGGTGGTCCAGCGCGTCCAGCACGCCGTCACCGAGCGGGTTGTCGTTGTCCGGCCCCGAGACGTGGGAGACGCCGTAGGGGTTGCCGTCGACGAACTTCAGCTGGTCGGTGTACCCCGGGGTGACGAGGATCCCGCCGAAGTGCGCGACCGCGTGGTACAGCGACAGCAGGGTCGCCTCCTGGCCGCCGTGCGTCGTCTGGGAGGACGTGAAGCCCGCGTAGACCTTGTCCGCGAGCCGGCCCTGCGCCCACAGCGGGCCGAGGGTGTCGACGTACTGCTGGAGCTGGCTCGCGACGGTGCCGAAGCGCGTGGGCGTGCCCAGCAGGACGACGTCGGCCCACGCGATGTCCTCCGGTGTCGCCGTCGGCTCGTCCGCGAGCGCGTCGACGTGCTCCCGCCACTGCGGGTTGCTGTCGATCGCCTCGTCCGGCGCGATCTCCGCGACGTGCCGGCGCCGCACGTCGGCGCCCTCGACGCCCGCGGCCTTCTCCAGCCGCAGCGCCATCTCGTGCAGGTTGCCGGTGCTCGAGTAGTAGATGATCGCGACGTTCGTCATGCGCTCTCTCCGTCCCTCGATGGTTGTCCTTTCCACCATCGGCGAGGATCCGGTCGCCCGCACCTCGAGCCCCGCGGCGTCGATGATCGGGATATAGGTAAGGCTTACCTTCCTGTACGCTCCCCGCGTGCTGCACGCCTCACGCCTCGAGCGGCAGACCGTCGGAGGCTGGCCCGCCGTCGGTCTCGTCGGCGACCTCGCCCGGCACGGTGAGGCCACCGCGCTGGTGGAGGAGGGGGAGCGCACGACCTACGCGGAGCTCGACGCCCTCGTCACCGCGCGGGCCGGCGCCCTCGGTGCCACCCGCCGCCTGGTCCTGGTCCGGATCGCCCCGACGACGGGCTCGGTCGTGGACTACCTCGCCGCGCTGCGCGGGGGCCACGTCGTCCTCCTCGCGGCCGACGACGACGCCGCCGTCGCCGGGCTGGTCGCCGTGTACGACCCGGACGTGGTCCTGCGCCCGGGGGCGCAGCCGGACGAGCGGCGGGCCGGGACGCGGCACGACCTGCACCCGGACCTCGCCCTGCTGCTGAGCACCTCCGGCTCGACCGGGTCGCCCAAGCTCGTCCGCCTCTCGCGGGAGAACGTCGACAGCAACGCCGCCGCGATCGCCGCGTCGCTGGGTCTGGGCCCGGACGACCGGGCGGTGACGAGCCTGCCGCTGCACTACACCTACGGGCTGTCCGTCCTGCACAGCCACCTGCACGTCGGCGGGGGCGTCGTCCTCAGCGGCCTCTCGGTCGTCGACACCTGCTTCTGGGACCTGGTCCGGCGCGAGGGGGTCACCGGGGTCGCCGGGGTGCCGCACACGTTCGACCTGCTCGACCGCAGCGGGTTCACCGGCGAGGGGCTGCCGGCGCTGCGGCGGATCACGCAGGCCGGGGGCCGGCTCGCACCCGACGCGGTGCTCCGCTGGCACGGCACGGGGCGGCGGCACGGCTGGGACCTCGTGGTCATGTACGGACAGACGGAGGCCACCGCCCGGATCGCCGTGCTCCCGCCCGCGTTGACGGCCGCGCACCCCGCCGCCATCGGCGTGCCCGTCCCGGGCGGTGAGCTCCGGGTCGAGCCGGTGCCCGAGACGGACGACGACCCCGAAGCCGGCGAGCTCGTCTACCGCGGCCCCAACGTCATGCTCGGCTACGCCGAGTCCCCGGCGGACCTGGCCCTCGGCCGCACCGTCACCGAGCTGCGCACCGGCGACCTCGGACGACGCCGTGGCGAGGTGTTCGAGGTGGTCGGCCGGCGGTCCCGGTTCGTCAAGCTCTTCGGCCTGCGCATCGACCTCGGCGTGCTCGAGGCGCGGCTGGCGGACGCCGGGCTCGTCGCCGCGTGCGCCGGGGACGACGAGGTCCTGGTCGTCGTCGTCGAGCGCGCCGGCCTGGCACGCGCCGGGCTACGGGGGGAGGGAGCCGTCGAGTCCGTCCGGCGCCGGCTCGCGGGCGCCTGCGGCGTGCCGGGGACGGTCATCGACGTCGTCGTCGTCGAGGCGCTGCC
>JACIXM010000186.1 GCA_014360395.1 Actinotalea sp. | reverse complement strand
CCCCGCCTACACCCTCATCTGCGAAGAGCCAATATGGCTCGCAGGTGCCGTAGCTGGGCGATGGAGCAACCCACCGCTGGCGCCAGGGCACTGTTTCACGTGGAACATCCCGCTGCCACCACCGTTTCACGTGGAACAGCCCCGATCCCACCGCTCCCCACAGCGCGACCCGCCGGGTTGCCTCGCAGGGCCGCGATGCGCTCGATCGGGTGCACCACAAACTCCCCGCCGACGCGGCAGGCGCCTGGCAGCGAGCCGCAGTCAGCGGGACCCGCGGCGCCGCCGTCGCCCGGTCGGCCTCCGGGTCGGCTCGGTGGCACCGGACCGCCCGGTCATCTCCGTGGCGCGCACCTTCCGCACCATCACGACCGACGTCGCCTCGACCTCCGGCACCGTCCCTGCCGTGAGGACCTCACCGCCGTCACCACCCAGGGGACCGAGGTGCGGTCGAGCAGCGTCCAGCTCCTCCTGCGCGCGGCCACCCTTGAGGGCCAGCAGGACACCGCCAACGTGGCACAAGGGCAGCGCCCACCCGGCCAGCCGCTCCAGCGGCGCAACGGCTCGCGCGGTGACGGCGTCGACGGTCAGCTCACCGACAAGATCCTCCGCCCGCGCACGGCGCACCTCGACGTTCTCGAGGCCGACGTGCTCCACCACCTCCTCCAGCCACGTCGTCCGCCGCAGCATGGGCTCCACGAGGACGAACTGCAGCTCCGGTCGGAGGCAGGCCAGCACCACACCGGGCAGGCCGGCACCACTTCCGAGGTCAGCGACCGAGCCGGTCTCGGGGAGGAAGGGCGCCACCGCCGCGGAGTTGAGGATGTGGCGCTCCCACAGGCGCGGAATCTCCCGTGGACCGATCAGACCCCGCAGCACGCCCTCGTCGCGCAGTGCGGTGGCGTACCGCTCCAGGTGCAGGAGCCGCGCACCCGCCAGCCGCTGCACGGACGGGGTCAGGGGACCGACCGCCTCGGTCTCCGGGTCCACGACTCACCTCCTGCCGCGCCGGGCGGCGCGCCACTGCGATGCGATCGGTCAGGCGGGCCGGACGACGACGTACCGGGACGGCTCCACGCCCTCGCTGTCACTCGCCAGACCCGCCGCGGCCACGACGTCGTGGACGACCTTGCGCTCGAACGGGTTCATCGGGTCGAGCGCGACCGCGTTGCCGGAGGCCCGCACCTCGGCGATCGCACTGCGCGCCACCTCCGCCAGCTCTGCACGCCGTCCGGCACGGAACCCGGCGATGTCCAGCATGAGCCGGCTCCGGTCACCGGTCTTCGCCTGGACGGCCAACCGCGTCAGCTCCTGCAGCGCGTCGAGCACCTCACCGTCGGCCCCCACCAGGCGGCGCAGGCCCCGCTCGGATCCACCCTCGGCGACGATCTCCACCGCCGCACGCCCGTGGTCGACATCGATGTCGATGTCGCCGTCCAGGTCGGCGATGTCCAGCAGCTCCTCGAGGTAGTCCGCGGCGATCTCGCCCTCCTCCTCGAGCCGACGCAGGTCCGTCGTCTCGCCGCTCGGCTCCTGGACGCCCGCTGCCTCATCCATGGTGGTCTCCGTCCTGCTCGGTCCTGCGCGTCAGCGGCCATACCGCCTCCGCGCGATGGTCGTCGTGGGTCGCTCAGCGCGGGCGCCCGGAGGCACCGCCGCGCGGCTTCTTCTTGCGGTTCTTCCCCGAGGTCGTCGCTTCCGGGGCGGAGGAACCGGACGGCGTCGTCGTCCCGGGTCTCTGCGGCGCCGAACCTGCAGCACCGTCGTTCCCCACCTCGGTGACCTCCGGCGTGGACGACCCGGCCTGCCCGTCGGAGCCGTCCGCCTGGCCGCCCGCGGAGGGCGAGGTCGGGCCCACGGGACGCGTGCCCTTGGCGCGGTCCTTGCGCTTGGGCTGCTGCCGCTGACCCTTCGGCTTGACCTCCTCGACCACGGTGGGCGTCTCCGTCTCCAGGACGACGCCGCGCTTCGCCGCCTTGCGCGCGCGCCGCTCCTTGAGGGCCCGCTCCGCCTCCGAGCCCGGGGTGGGGTTGTTGCGGATGACGTAGAACTGCTGACCCATCGACCAGAGGTTGGTCGTGGTCCAGTACACGAGCACGCCGATCGGGAAGTTGACGCCCGAGACCGCGAAGATGAGCGGGAGCAGGTAGAGCAGCATCTTCTGCTGCTGCGCCATCGGGCCCTGCAGCGCCGAGGCCGGCATGTTCTTCTGCGTCAGCTGCTTCTGCGTGAAGAACGTCGTGGCGGACATCGCGATGATGAGCGCGACGGTGACGATCTTGACGCTGACGTCGTCCGAGCCGAGGAACGTCTCGGAGATCCGCGCGCCGAAGATGGTCGCGTTCTCCGCCTCCTGGGCGAGCTGCTGGTCGATCGGGCCGATCGAGTCACGGGCACCGTTCTGGTAGTTGCCGGCCGCGACGGCGGGCAGCGTGAAGAGCACGCGGAACAGGGCGAAGAAGATGGGGGACTGCGCCAGGATCGGCAGGCAGGACGCGAACGGGTTGGTGCCGTGCTTCTTGTACAGCTCCATCGTCTCGCGGGTCATCGCCTCGCGGGACGCCGGGTCCGTCTTCCCCTTGTACTTCTTCTGCACCTTCTGCAGCTCAGGTGCCACGAGCTGCATCCCGCGGGAGGCCTTGATCTGCTTGACGAAGAGGGGGATGAGCAGGATCCGGATGACCACCACGAGGCCGACGATCGACCCGACCCACGCGGCGCCGGACTCCGACGGGAGACCGAGCATCGTCAGCAGCTCGTGGAACAGGTACATGATCCAGGCCACGACCCACTTGAGCGGGTAAAGGACGCTGTCGATCGACACGGGTGGTGCTCCTCAGCGGATGTGGACGTGCCCGGCGTGCCGGGCGGAGGTCTGCGTGTGCTCGCGGGCCGGGGGGACGTCGTCGACCCCGCCGGCCGCCCACGGGTGGCACCGGCCCAGCCGACGGACGGCGAGCCAGGAGCCGCGGAGCGCCCCGTGCCGCCGGACGGCGACCACCGCGTAGCTCGAGCAGCTGGGGTAGTAACGGCAGGTCGGCCCCGTCAACGGCGAGACGACGTTCCGGTAGACCCACAGCAGCCCGAGCAGCAGGAGCTGCGGGCTGCGGCGCACCAGCCGGAGGAGCCCTGTGGCCGCACGTCGGACCTGATCACCGGTCCGGCTGCGACCGGTGTCGAGACCGCTCATGGCGTACCCACCGGACCGGCCGGTGCCCGACCGCCCCGCGCGCGGCGCAGCGCACTGCCCAGCGCCGACCGCAGGTCCGAGCTCAGGTCCTCGTAGGAGGCCGAGGCCGCCGGGGCGAGGGCCCGGACGACGACGTCGGTGCCGGCCGGGACCTGGTCCCGGTGCTCCAGGACCGCCCCCCGCAGGCGTCGTCGGACCTGGTTGCGCACGACAGCGCCGCCGACACCCTTGGACACCACGAAGCCGATGTGCGGCTCGCGGTGTGCGGTGTCGACGGCGCAGTGCACGACGAGAGTGGTGCGGCCTGCCCGGGCACCGGAGCGGATGGTCCGTGCGAACTCCTCGGACCGTCGCATCCGCAGCGCCGCGGGGAGCACCGCGACGACTCAGGCGGAGAGCTCGGTGCGACCCTTGCGCCGGCGAGCGGCGAGGATCGCCCGGCCCGCACGCGTGCGCATGCGCAGGCGGAAGCCGTGGGTCTTGGCCCGGCGCCGGTTGTTCGGCTGGAAGGTGCGCTTCGACACGTCTGACTCCAAGGTTCGATCACAGTCACCGTCGCGAGGACGGACATCCAGGGGCGTCCCGGGACCCGCCCCGCAGCGGCTGCGGCACGCGAACGCGACCCGGACAGGTCGGCGCGTGACGAGCGCAGGCAGGAGGGACCGCGAAGAACGGCTGTGTCACGGTACGCGGCGAGGTGCGCAGGGTCAAACCGCGCGGGGCTCCCGCGGGAGCCGCACAGGTCCCGCGACCCGGCTCGCGTCGACCCGCGGACGGCGCTGCGGTGGAACCGACCATCATGACCCGAACGGCGTATACCCACCGCCGCGACACGCCGGGCAGGATGTCGGAGGTTCGCGGCGCCGGAGGGCGTCCCGAAGCACACAGCCTTTGGAGAAGTGTGTGGATCATGGGCTGCCGTGCGAGACTGCGGACCTCGGCACCGGGCCCGACGCACCCCGTCGCAGCGCCCCGCCGCACGGACTGGGCACGCATCGCGCATCGGGGAGTCATCTGGTGGTTGGGCAGGACGACTCGATCGCCGAGGTCTGGACCCGTGCCGTCGACCACCTCATCGGCGACGGCGTCGCCACCCAGCAGCAGCTCGCGTTCATCCGTCTCGCGCGGCCCATGGGGCTCCTCGACGGCACCGTGCTCCTGGGCGTGGGCAACGACTTCACCAAGGAGTACCTGGAGACGCGGGCCCGCGGTGAGCTGACGCGCGCGCTCAGCCGGTCCCTCGGTGTGGAGGCGCGGTTCGCCGTCATGGTCGACCCGGCGCTCGACGACGACGCCCCCGTCACCCCGCCGAGCTCGAACGGCGCCGCCACCGCCGAGATCCCCCTGGACGACGCCGACGACGACGCCCGCGTGCTGCGCGCCGTGGAGGACGACCTCGGCCGGTTCGACGACCGCGCCTACGCCGGTCGGCGGCGCCCCGGGAACACGCCGCAGGCCGAGCCGGCCCGCCTCAACCCGAAGTACCTCTTCGAGACGTTCGTCATCGGCTCGTCCAACCGGTTCGCCCACGCCGCGGCCGTCGCGGTCGCCGAGGCGCCGGCCAAGGCGTACAACCCGTTGTTCATCTACGGCGACTCGGGCCTGGGCAAGACGCACCTGCTCCACGCGATCGGCCACTACGCCCAGTCGCTGTACTCCGGTGTCCGGGTGCGCTATGTGAACTCCGAGGAGTTCACCAACGACTTCATCAACTCCATCGGTGAGGGCAAGGCCGGCGCGTTCCAGCGCCGCTACCGCGAGGTGGACGTCCTGCTCGTCGACGACATCCAGTTCCTGCAGGGCAAGGAACAGACGATGGAGGAGTTCTTCCACACGTTCAACACCCTGCACAACGCGAACAAGCAGGTCGTGATCACCTCCGACCTGCCCCCGAAGCAGCTCAACGGCTTCGAGGACCGGATGCGGTCCCGGTTCGAGTGGGGCCTCATCACCGACGTCCAGCCGCCCGACCTCGAGACCCGGATCGCGATCCTGCGCAAGAAGGCCGCCAACGAACGTCTCCAGGCGCCCGACGAGGTCCTGGAGTACATCGCGTCGAAGATCTCCACGAACATCCGCGAGCTCGAGGGCGCGCTCATCCGGGTCACGGCGTTCGCGAACCTGAACCGGCAGAGCGTGGACCTGGCACTGGCGGAGATCGTCCTCAAGGACCTCATCACCGACGACGACACCGCGGAGATCACCGCCGCGGCGATCATCGCCCAGACGGCCAACTACTTCGGCCTCACCATCGACGACCTCTGCGGCTCCTCCCGCTCCCGCGTCCTGGTCACGGCCCGGCAGATCGCCATGTACCTGTGCCGCGAGCTCACCGAGATGAGCCTGCCCAAGATCGGCCAGCAGTTCGGCGGTCGCGACCACACGACGGTCATGCACGCGAACCGCAAGATCCGCGAGCTCATGGCCGAGCGGCGCTCCATCTACAACCAGGTCACCGAGCTCACGAACCGGATCAAGCAGCAGCACCGCGGTTGAGCACCAGCACCGCGGTCTGAGCGGCACCCGACCCGGCGGACCCCGACGACCCCGGCGGACCCCCGACGACGACGGCGCCCCGCCGGACCCCGGCACGGCGCTCCGCACCGCGCTGCTCCGTCCGGGTGACGCCGAGTCCTCGCTGCCGCGCACCCGGCTGACCGCCAGCCCGGCTCCCCGGGCGCGGCGGTGCCTGCCGCGGATGCCACATTCCGCCCGATGCGTGCTGTACACACCTGTGGAAACCCCTGTGGAAAGCGGTGGACGACACGCAGCGTTCATGTGGAAGCCACGTGTGGTGATCGCGGGCCCGTCGTGGACGACCCGTCGTCGTCCACGAGCACCTCTCCCGGTCGACAGTCTCGTCGACATCCCGTCCACACGCCCTCGTGCGCCACGAGCAGGGACGATGCGCGTCCTCCACAGGTTCCACAGCACCGATGATGAAGACGACAGATCTCTCCCTCCTCGATCCACACCGCCTTCATGGGGACGGACGCGGGGCCGCGACACCCGGAGGAGGACGGCGCGCACCGACCCCCTCCGCCGCGACGGTCCCCTCGCACCGAGACGTCCGACCGACGCCCGCGTCGTCCGGAGCGACGCGTCGGTGCACTCGCGTACTGTTCACACGGATCACAGGGTCACCCCCCTTCGAGCGGGCTGACCGCGTCGACGTCCACCCGGCAACCCAGAGCAGCCGGCCGACGTCCGCGGGACGCCGTCGAGCCACGGGGTCGGACGGGCGGAAGGATGAGCGATGAGGTTCAGGGTCGACCGTGACGTGCTGGCGGAGGCGGTCACCTGGACCGCACGCTCCCTGCCGACCCGGCCCCCCGTCCCCGTCCTCGCGGGCGTCCGCCTCGAGGCGGACGCGAGCGGCGTCGTCCAGCTCTCGAGCTTCGACTACGAGGTGTCGGCCCGCTCCGAGATCGCGGCCGAGGTCAGCGAGCCCGGCACGGTGCTCGTCTCCGGCCGTCTCCTGGCCGAGATCTCACGTGCGCTGCCGGCCAAGCCCGTCGACGTCGTCCTGGACGGCACCAAGGTCTCCGTGACCTGCGGCGCCAGCCGGTTCTCGCTGCTGACCATGCCGGTCGAGGACTACCCCGCCCTGCCGGCCATGCCGGACGTCGTCGGCAGCATCGCCGGCGACGAGCTCACCGCGGCGGTCGCCCAGGTCACGGTCGCCGCGTCCCGGGACGACACGCTGCCCCTCCTGACCGGCGTCCGGGTGGAGATCGAGGGCGAGCGCATCACGATGCTCGCGACGGACCGGTACCGCCTCGCGCTGCGCGAGCTGGGCTGGACACCGGCCGCGCCGGACTACGCGGCGACCGCCCTCGTGCGGGCCCGCACGCTGTCCGACGCCGCGAAGTCCCTCGGCGGCTCGGACCGGGTCGCCGTCGCGCTGTCGACCGGTGCCGGCGTGGACCTCATCGGCTTCGAGGCCGGCGGCCGGCACACCACGTCGCTCCTCGTCGACGGCGAGTACCCCGCGGTGCGCCGTCTCTTCCCGGACGAGACGCCCATCCACGCCGTCGTGCCCAAGCAGCCGCTCATCGAGGCGGCCCGGCGCGTGTCGCTCGTCGCCGAGCGGAACACCCCGATCCGGCTCGCGTTCAGCGAGGGCCAGGTGGTGCTCGACGCGGGCCAGGGTGATGATGCTCAGGCGTCCGAAGCCCTGGAGGCGGCTCTGACCGGCGAGGACATCACGGTCGCGTTCAACCCGCAGTTCCTGCTCGACGGACTGGGGGCGCTCGACACCGACTTCGTGCGGATGTCGTTCACGCACCCGAACAAGCCCGTCGAGTTCACCGGTCAGGAGTCCCTGGAGGGCGAGGACGACAAGGGGTACCGGTACCTGCTGGTGCCCATCCGCTTCGCCTCGTAGGGAGACCGCCCATGCACCTCGGACTCGTCGGACTCGGCCGGATGGGCGCGAACATGCGCCTGCGTCTGCGCGAGCGCGGGATCGAGGTCACCGGCTACGACCCGAACCCCGACGTCTCCGACGTCGACAGCCTCGAGGCGCTGGTCGCGGCGCTGCCGACACCCCGCGTCGTGTGGGTCATGGTCCCGGCAGGCACGGTCACGCGCGGCGTCGTCGAGCAGCTCGCGGCCCTCCTGGGCGAGGGCGACCTCGTCGTCGAGGGCGGCAACTCCCACTTCACCGACGACGCCGCCCACGCGACGCTCCTGGCCGAACGGGGCATCCGGTACGTCGACGTCGGCGTCTCGGGCGGCGTGTGGGGCCGGACCAACGGGTACGGCCTCATGGCCGGCGGCGCGGAGGAGGACATCGCGGCGCTCATGCCCGTCTTCGACGCGCTGCGCCCGGACGGCGAACGCGCGAACGGCTTCGTCCACGCCGGGTCGGTCGGCGCCGGCCACTACGCGAAGATGGTGCACAACGGCATCGAGTACGGCCTCATGCAGGCCTACGCCGAGGGCTACGAGCTGCTCACCGCGCAGGAGATCGTCACGGACGTCACCGGGACGCTCCGCGCCTGGACGCAGGGCACCGTCGTCCGGTCCTGGCTGCTGGACCTCCTCGTCGAGGCGCTCGAGCAGGACCCGCAGCTGGCCACGATCGACGACTTCGTCGAGGACTCCGGCGAGGGCCGGTGGACCGTCGACGAGGCGATCGACCAGGCGGTGCCGCTGCCGGTGATCTCGGCCGCGCTCTTCGCCCGCTTCGCCTCGCGCCAGGGTGCCTCCCCGGCGATGAAGGCCGTGGCGGCGCTGCGCCAGCAGTTCGGCGGCCACGCGGTGCGCCCCGCGCAGCCGCCGGCCTGATCCTGCGGACCGTCCCACCGAGAGAGCGAGCGTGTACGTCAGCCAGCTGTCCCTGACGGACTTCCGGTCCTACGAGCAGGTGGACCTCACCCTCGAGCCGGGCGTCAGCGCGCTGGTCGGTCCCAACGGTCAGGGCAAGACGAACCTGGTCGAGGCCGTCGGCTACGTCGCGACGCTCGGCAGCCACCGCGTCGCGACCGACGCCGCCCTCGTCCGGGCGGGAGCGCCGCGCGCCGTCGTCCGTCTGCGCGCCGTCCGCGGGGACCGGTCCAGCCTCGTCGAGCTGGAGATCAACCCCGGCCGTGCGAACCGCGCGCAGGTCAACCGGGCGCCCGTGCGCCGTGCGCGCGACGTCCTGGGCATCCTCCGCACCGTGCTCTTCGCCCCCGAGGACCTCGCCCTGGTCAAGGGCGACCCGGACGGCCGGCGCCGGTTCCTCGACGAGCTCGTCGTCCAGGTATCCCCCCGCATGGCCGCGGTCCTGGCCGACCACGACCGCATCCTGCGTCAGCGTGGTGCGCTCCTGAAGTCCGCCGGCGGCGCCCGCCGTGGCCGCGGCCGCGGCGCCGAGGAGGCCCCGGACCTGCGCACGCTCGACGTCTGGGACGCCAAGCTCGCCCAGCTCGGCGCCCAGGTGCTCGCCGCCCGCGTGCGGCTCGTCGACCAGCTCCGCCCGCACGTCGCCGCGGCGTACGACCAGGTCGCCGAAGGGCAGGGCGCCGCCGTCGTCGGCTACCGGTCCTCCCTGGAGACCAGCGCGGCCGACGACGACGACCGCGCCCGGTCCGGCGGTCCGCTCACCCGCAGCGAGCCCGACGTCCCGCACCGCGGGGCCTCGCCGGAGCTGCTCGAGGCCCAGCTGCTGGAGGCCCTGAGCCGGTTGCGCCGCCAGGAGATCGAGCGCGGCGTCAACCTCGTCGGCCCGCACCGCGACGACCTGCTGCTGAGCCTGGGTGGCCTGCCCGCCAAGGGGTTCGCGAGCCACGGCGAGTCGTGGTCCTTCGCGCTGGCCCTGCGCCTCGGCTCCTACCAGCTCCTGACCCACGGCACGCCCGACGACGACACCGCCGGCGGCATCTCCTCCTGGGACGAGGGCTCCGAGCCGGTGCTCGTGCTCGACGACGTGTTCGCCGAGCTCGACGCGCGGCGTCGTCGTCGGCTCGCCGGGTTGGTCGCGCGCGCGGAGCAGGTGCTCGTCACGGCGGCCGTCGCCGAGGACGTGCCCGAGGAGCTCGAGGGTGCACGGTGGGACGTCATGGGCGGGGAGGTGCGCCGTGTCCGGTGAGCCGGCGGACCGGCCGGCGTCGGACCGGTCGGGCCCGGACCGTGCCGGGTCCGAGCGGCCCGGGGTCGAACGACCCGGGCTGGAGCGGCCGGTGCACGAGCGGCTGGGGCGCACGCCGCCGTCGGGCGTCGTCGTGGCCGCGCTGAACCGCGCGAAGGCCGCCGCCGAGGACCGGGGGCTCCGCCCGGGGGCACCGGTCCGCCGCCGGGTGCGGCCGACGGAGGTGCAGCTGTCCTCGGCGGCCCGCGACGGCCGGGACCCCGCGCTGGTCGGGGACGCGCTCGCGCGGCTCGCGACGGAGCGGGGCTGGTCCGCGGAGCTGTCGGTGGGCGGCGTCGTCGGGCGCTGGCGGGAGGTCGTGGGCGACCAGGTCGCGGACCACTGCGCGCCGGAGACCTTCGACGACGGCCTGCTGGTGGTCCGGACGGACTCCACGGCCTGGGCGACGCAGGTCCGCCTGCTCGTGCCCCAGCTGCTCCAGCGGCTCGAGGCGGAGCTGGGGCCCGACGTCGTCCGCGAGGTCAAGGTGCTGGGACCGGCCGGCGTGCACTGGGGCCGGGGCCAGCGGCGCGTGCCGGGCCGCGGGCCGCGCGACACCTACGGCTGAGGCACGCCGACCTGGGCGCCGGGCCCTGACGGGCGCGAAGCCCCAGAACCCCTCTGTGAGGCCCGAGGGGCGCGCCCGCCACCACCGGGTCACCCGTTCGTCCGGATCGCGCGTCCTGGTCGTGCGCAGGGCCCTCAGAGGGGCATGACAGGGTAGACTGACGGCTGTCATTCCTGGTGCTCCGGAGCGCCGGAGGAGCCGTCCGGCGCCGCGCACCGCGTGGCCGCGCCGTGCGGGCCCGCCGTCCTCGCCGAGACCGCCAGGAAGCCTGTGCGACGTGGGCATCCCCGCGCGCGACCTCGAAGGAGCATCCCGGCCCGTGGCTGACCAGAGCGCGACGACTCCGCCCGACGACCAGCTCGACGGCACCTCCGAGACCCCGCCCGTCGTCCGCCAGGACACCGGGTACGACGCGAGCAACATCACCGTCCTCGAGGGGCTCGAGGCCGTCCGCAAGCGCCCGGGCATGTACATCGGCTCCACCGGGCCGCGTGGTCTGCACCACCTGGTCTACGAGGTGGTCGACAACTCCGTCGACGAGGCCCTCGCCGGCTACTGCAGCCACATCGAGGTGGTCCTCCAGGCCGACGGTGGCGTGCGGGTCAGCGACGACGGCCGCGGCATCCCGGTCGCGATCCACCCGACCGAGGGCCGCCCGACGGTCGAGGTCGTCATGACGATCCTGCACGCCGGCGGGAAGTTCGGCGGCGGGGGGTACGCCGTCTCCGGCGGTCTGCACGGCGTCGGCATCTCCGTGGTCAACGCCCTGTCCAGCCGCGTGGTCACCACGGTCCAGCGCGACGGGCACACCTGGCGCCAGGAGTTCGCCGACGGCGGCAAGCCGGTGGGCGACCTCGAGCGGCTGGAGCCCACGGAGGCGACCGGGACCACGCAGGTCTTCTACGCCGACGCGTCGATCTTCGAGACGGTCGACTACGACTTCGAGACCCTGCGCGCCCGCTTCCAGCAGATGGCGTTCCTCAACAAGGGCCTGCAGATCACGCTGACGGACGAGCGTCCGCAGCACACCGGCACCGAGGACGAGGTCACCGAGCCGAGCGCGAGCCAGGACCACGACGTCGCCGCCGACAACGGGTGCCCGCTGCACCAGCGGACGGTCACCTACAAGTACGACGGCGGCCTCGTCGACTACGTCAAGCACCTCACCAGCGCCAAGAAGGCGGAGCTGGTGCACCCGGAGGTCATCGACTTCGAGGCCGAGGACACGGCCCGCAAGGTCTCGGTCGAGATCGCGATGCAGTGGACCGGGGCGTACTCCGAGTCGGTGCACACCTACGCCAACACCATCTCCACCACCGAGGGCGGGACCCACGAGGAGGGCTTCCGTGCGGCCCTGACCTCCCTGGTCAACCGGTACGCGCGGGAGAAGAACATCCTGAAGGAGAAGGAGGAGAACCTCACGGGCGACGACGTCCGCGAGGGGCTGACCGCCGTCATCTCCGTCAAGCTCGGCGAGCCGCAGTTCGAGGGCCAGACCAAGACCAAGCTCGGCAACACCGAGGCGAAGACCTTCGTCCAGAAGGTGGTCCACGAGCAGCTCACCGACTGGCTCGACTCCCACCCGAACGAGGCGCGGGACATCATCCGCAAGGCGATCCAGGCGGCGGCGGCCCGGATGGCGGCCCGCAAGGCGCGCGAGGCGACGCGCCGCAAGGGCCTGCTGGAGTCCGGCGGCATGCCCGGCAAGCTGCGGGACTGCCAGTCGAACAAGGCCGAGGAGTGCGAGATCTTCATCGTGGAGGGCGACTCCGCCGGCGGCTCGGCCGTCCGGGGCCGCAACCCGCGGACGCAGGCGATCCTCCCCATCCGCGGCAAGATCCTCAACGTCGAGCGGGCGCGCCTGGACCGTGCCCTCGGCAACGCCGAGGTGCAGGCGCTCATCACCGCGTTCGGCACCGGCATCGGCGAGGACTTCGACATCAGCCGGCTGCGGTACCACAAGATCGTCCTGATGGCCGACGCCGACGTCGACGGCCAGCACATCTCCACGCTGCTGCTGACCCTGCTCTTCCGGTACATGCCCGACCTCATCAAGGAGGGGCACGTCTACCTCGCGCAGCCGCCGCTGTACCGGATCAAGTGGTCCAACGCCCCGCACGACTACGTGTACACCGACCGCGAGCGGGACGTGTTCCTCCAGGAGGGCCTGGCGGCCGGCAAGCGGATCCCCAAGGAGAACGGGATCCAGCGCTACAAGGGTCTGGGCGAGATGGACTACTCCGAGCTGTGGGAGACGACCATGGACCCGGAGCACCGCACCCTGCGGCAGGTCAACCTCGACGACGCCGCGGCGGCCGACGAGATCTTCGCCATCCTCATGGGTGAGGACGTCGAGAGCCGGCGCAGCTTCATCCAGCGCAACGCCAAGGACGTGAGGTTCCTCGACATCTGAGGAGTGAGCGCAGCGAGCCCCGCAGGATGTCGAAACAAGCACAGACATCTGAGGAGCACGAGCACAGCGCGAGCGAAGCGAGCCTGGCCGTCCGAACCCCAGCACCATCCTTCACGTCCTGAGCAAGGAGCACCGTGACCGACCAGACGCCCCCCACCGGGGACGAGCCGACGCCCGAGGAGACGCCCGCCGAGGTGCTCACCGACCGGATCACGCCGGTCGACCTGCAGCTCGAGATGCAGCGCTCCTACCTCGACTACGCGATGTCGGTCATCGTCGGCCGCGCGCTGCCGGACGTGCGGGACGGCCTCAAGCCGGTCCACCGCCGCGTCCTGTACGCGATGTACGACGGCGGCTACCGGCCGGACCGGCAGTTCTCCAAGTGCTCGCGCGTCGTCGGCGACGTCATGGGCAAGTACCACCCGCACGGTGACTCGGCGATCTACGACGCCCTCGTCCGTCTCGTGCAGGACTGGTCGCTGCGCTACCCGCTCGTGGCCGGGCAGGGGAACTTCGGCTCGCCGGGCAACGACCCGGCGGCGGCCCCCCGGTACACCGAGTGCAAGATGGCGCCGCTGGCCATGGAGATGGTCCGCGACATCGAGCGCGACACGGTCGACTTCCGCGACAACTACGACGGCCGCACGCAGGAGCCGTCGGTCCTGCCGTCCCGCTTCCCGAACCTGCTGGTCAACGGCAGCGCCGGGATCGCCGTCGGCATGGCGACGAACATCCCGCCGCACAACCTCCGCGAGGTCGCCGAGGGGGTGAAGTGGCACCTGGAGCACCCGGAGGCGAGCAAGGAGGAGCTGCTCGAGGCGCTCATCCAGCGCATCCCGGGCCCCGACTTCCCGACCGGCGCGACCATCCTGGGCCGCCGCGGGATCGAGGACGCGTACCGGACGGGCCGCGGCTCGATCACGATGCGCGCCGTCGTCACGGTCGAGGAGATCCAGAACCGGGTCTGCCTGGTCGTCACCGAGCTGCCGTACCAGGTCAACCCCGACAACCTGGCGTCCAAGATCGCCGAGCTCGTCAAGGACGGGCGCATCCAGGGGATCGCGGACATCCGCGACGAGACGTCGGGCCGGACCGGTCAGCGCCTCGTCGTCGTCCTCAAGCGCGACGCGGTGGCGAAGGTCGTGCTCAACAACCTCTACAAGCACACCCAGCTGCAGGAGACGTTCGGCGCGAACATGCTCGCGCTCGTCGACGACGTCCCGCGGACCCTGAGCATCGACGCGTTCGTGCGCCACTGGGTCGCCCACCAGCTGGACGTCATCGTCCGGCGCACGTCGTTCCTGCTGCGCGAGGCCGAGGACAAGGCGCACATCCTGCGCGGCTACCTCAAGGCCCTGGACGCGCTGGACGAGGTCATCGCGCTGATCCGTCGCTCGCCCGACGTCGACGAGGCCCGCCGCGGCCTCATGGCCCTGCTCGAGGTGGACGAGGTGCAGGCGACCGCGATCCTCAACCTCCAGCTGCGCCGGCTGGCCGCCCTCGAGCGCCAGAAGATCATCGACGACTACGAGCAGCTCATGCGGGAGATCGAGGACTACAAGGACATCCTCGCCAAGCCCGACCGGCAGCGCCGGATCGTCGGCGACGAGCTGGACGAGATCGTCGCGAAGTACGGCGACGAGCGCCGCACGACGATCCTGCCCTTCGACGGCGAGGTCTCCATGGAGGACCTCATCCCGGAGGAGGAGGTCGTCGTCACGATCACCCGCGGGGGCTACGCCAAGCGCACCCGCAGCGACCAGTACCGGGTGCAGAAGCGCGGCGGCAAGGGCGTGCGGGGCGCACAGCTGCGCGCGGACGACGTCGTCGAGCACTTCGGGGTGACCACCACGCACCACTGGCTGCTCTTCTTCACCAACCTCGGCCGCGTGTACCGCGCCAAGGCGTACGAGCTCCCCGAGGGTGGGCGGGACTCCAAGGGCCAGCACGTGGCGAACCTGCTGGCGTTCCAGCCCGGTGAGGAGATCGCGAAGGTGATCGACCTGCGCGACTACGAGCAGGCGGAGTACCTGGTCCTCGCGACGCGTCGCGGCCTGGTGAAGAAGACCCGCCTGGCGGAGTACGACTCGAACCGGTCCGGCGGTCTCATCGCGATCAACCTGCGCGAGGACGAGGACGGCGCGCGCGACGAGCTCGTCTCCGCCGCGCTGGTCGACGACACGGACGAGCTCCTGCTGGTGTCGCGCAAGGGCCAGGCCGTGCGCTTCTTCGCGGACGCGGGCCAGCTGCGGGCGATGGGCCGGGCGACGTCGGGCGTGACGGGCATGCGGTTCCGCGAGGGCTCCGGCGACGAGCTGCTCTCGATGGACGTCGTGACCGAGGGTTCGTTCCTCATCACCGTCACCGACGGTGGGACGGCGAAGCGCTCGGACATGCACCGCGTCAATCGCGACGGGAACCTGGAGTACCGCCGCACGAGCCGCGGTGGTCTCGGGGTGCGTGCCGCCCGCCTGCCGGACGAGCGCGGATCGCTGGTCGGTGCGCTCATGGCGGGCGCCGGCGACGAGATCCTCGTGGTGCTGGAGCGGGGCAAGGTCGTGCGGTCGCTGGTCGGGGAGATCCCGGTGCACGGCCGCGACGCGACCGGCGTGATCCTCGCCAAGCCCGACGCCGGGGACCGGATCCTCGCCGTGGCGCGGAACGTGGAGCGCAATCTCGGGACGGATGCCGTTACCGTGGACGCCGAGGGCGCCGTCGAGGCACCCGTCGAGGACGCGGCACCGGGTGAGGGCCCGGAGCTGACAGAGGGAGACCGATGAGCACCGACGGCACGCAGTCGCGCCCCACGAGCCCCGCGACCCCGGCCGGACCGGGGGTCCCACCCCGTGGCTCGGTGCGGACGACCGACAAGCCGTCCTCGGGGGACCCCCGCACGCAGGCCCGGCCCGCGCAGGGCGACGCGCGGACGGCCACGGACCGTCCCGCCGTCCCGCGCGCGGATGGTGCCTCGGCCCGGGACGCCGACTCGACGCCCTCCGTGGCGGACCGGCTCAAGGCGGCGGGCGCGGCTGCGGGCGCTGCCGTGGCCGGTGCGATGAACCGGGATGACCGTCCGACCGGGACGCGCCCCGCGGCGGCCACCGCCCGCGAGGAGGCCGCCCCTGCGGTCGGCCCGCGTCGGGTCCGGCTCGCCCTGGCCCGCATCGACCCGTGGTCGGTCATGAAGCTGTCGTTCCTGCTGTCGTTCGCGGTGGGGATCATGATGGTCGTCGCGGCGGCCGTGGTGTGGATGACGCTGGACGCGCAGGGCGTGTTCGCCCAGGTCGACCAGACCATCACCGAGATCACCGGCAACCCGGACTTCTTCCCCATGGAGGAGTACGTCGCCTTCGACCGCGTCATGGCCCTGGCCACGATCATCGCGATCGTCGACGTGGTGCTCCTGACGGCGCTGGCCACCATCGGCGCGTTCCTCTACAACATCGTCGCGGCGCTGGTCGGCGGCATCCACATGACGCTGACGGACGACTGAGGGCCGCCCCTCCTCCGCCGGCCCCGCGGCCGGTCGGAGGAGGTCGGCCGACTTGGGCCGGACGGCGCCGCTGGGGTAGTCTCATGCGGCGCCTGCGGCACGTCGCAGCGCACGGGCCTATAGCTCAGACGGTTAGAGCGCTTCCCTGATAAGGAAGAGGTCAGAGGTTCAAGTCCTCTTAGGCCCACTCCCGAAGCTCCACCGGAGGACGGATGAAGAAGCTCGTCATCGCTCTGCTCGCCCTCGGTGCCGGATACCTCGCCTGGCGCACGTACGCCGAGGACCGCGACGAGCGCGACCTGTGGACCGAGGTCACCGACGACGTCGCCTGACGTCACCTCGCGGCACCACACCAGCACGACCCACCCGCGGCCCCGGCCGCACGGGGCCATGGCGCAATTGGTAGCGCACCTGCTTTGCAAGCAGGGGGTTAGGGGTTCGAGTCCCCTTGGCTCCACCGACATCGCGACGGGACAGCTCTCGTGTCCCGCCCTCCGCGTCACCCAGGACGTGAGCCTCCCCAGATGCGATCACGGGAGACCCTGCCTAGCGTCACCGGGGCATGGTGACAGCGGTCACGTCCGATCGACACCTGATCGACGCGGCCGACCCGACGCACAGCGGAGGAAATCATGAGAGCACGTCGTACGGCAGCCGTGGCTGCCACCACCCTTGCCCTCGGCTTCGGCCTGGCCGGCGCAGCGCAGGCGGCCCCCAACAACGCGAACCAGGACGGGCTGGTGAACCTCGCGCTCCAGGACACCCTCGTCCAGGTGCCGATCGGCATCGCCGCGAACATCTGCGGTGTCGGCGTGAACGTGCTCGCCCAGACCGGGGTGACCGGGCCCGTCGACTGCACCGCGACCGGGGTCGGGACCGCCGAGCGGGGCGGCGGCGGCGCGAACAACGCCCGCCAGCAGGGCCTGGTGAACGTCGCCGTCCAGGACACGACCGTCCAGGTGCCCGTCGCGGTGGCGGCGAACGTCTGCGGTCTCGCCGTGAACGTCATCGCCCGCCAGGACGTCGTCGGCGAGACGACCTGTGAGGCCCTGGCCGAGGGCACCGCGACGAACTGACGCGGCCACGGCCGGCCGACGGCGGCACACCGACGCCGCTGCCGGCCGCCTCACCCCGACGAGCGCCCCACCCCGACCGGTGGGGCGCTCGTCCGTCGTCGGCCGGACGCCCACCGTGCGCGGAGCCACCGTCCGCCGTGCTCGACCAGCTGCCAGTACGCGATCCCGACGGCGAAGGACGCGAGCACGCCGAGCGCCGGGTAGTCGTCCTCCAGGTGCGGGTAGACGGTCCAGTGCGTCAGGTAGACGTACAGGGAGCTCGCCGCCAGCACGCCCGCCACCCGCGTGAGCCGCCGCGGGAACGGCAGGCTCGCCACCCACACGAGCAGCGCGAGCGCGACGACGACGAGGCCCTCCCGAACCGGGTTGTCGAAGAACCCTGGCACGGTCAGGAGCGCCGCCCCGGTGACCGCCAGGCGCTGCACCGTCGTCCGCGCCCGGGCGGCAGCCCAGCCCAGCGCGAAGAGCCACAGGAGGTTCTGCGGGGTCTGGATCCGCGGCCCGGTGTCCAGGTCGAGCACCTCGAACCGGAAGAGCAGGCCCAGCCCGAGGACCGCTGCCGCCGTGGCGAACGGCCACCGCTGCTCGGCGCGGTGCAGCACGGGGACCGACAGCAGCGCGGTCACCGCCACGACGATCCACACCACGGCCTCGAGGAACCAGAAGTGCCACGCGGTCCCCCACCGGTCCGGTCCGAGGACGTTGGTCAGCATGAGGGCCGTCGAGACGGGGTACATCCCGGTGAGCGCGCCGGCGACGCCGATCCACAGCACGCTGGGCAGGAGGAGCCGGCCGAGGCTCGCGCCCACGCGCCGTCCCCGCGTCGTCGGGTCCGGCGCCGAGAGCTGGAACCGCGCCAGGTTGAACCCGGCGACGGCCATGAGCAGGTGCGCCCCGCCGGGCAGGAACAGCACGTTCGAGTGGGTCATCACCACCAGGAGGATCCCGACGGCGCGCAGGGCCACGCTGGTCTCCACCCGACCGCCGGACCGAGCGGCGCCGTCGTCGGGCGGTTCGCGACGGGCCGCGGCGAGGTCCCGGACCGGCAGCAGGTGCCAGCCCGCGGGCAGCGTGCCGAGCCGCTCCTCCAGGCGCACGGACATCTCGACGTAGGACAATGAGTCCCCACCGAGGTCGACGAAGCTGCTCTCCGCGGTCGCATCCGGGCGCTCGAGCAGCTCGGCGTACAGGCCGACGAGCGCCGTGACGGACGCGCCGTCGTCGTCCCGCCCCGGGGGCGCCGCTCGCCCGGCCGACGACGGCGCTGCGTCCCGCCCGGTCGCGCGGGTGGCGTCCTCGCGCCGGCGGGCGGCGAGGTCCCGCACCGCGGGCAGGTCCACCTTGCCGCTCGCCAGCCGCGGCAGCGCCTCGACGACGACGACGTCGATGACCGTCCCCGGCACGCCGCAGGCGCCCGCGAGCCGACGCCGGACG
>JACIXM010000185.1 GCA_014360395.1 Actinotalea sp. | reverse complement strand
CTTAGTCGACCAGCGCGAACGGCCCCGTCCGCGGGAGGAAGACCTCGGGGACCTCGCCGAGGTCGACGTCGGCGTGCGGCTGCTGGAACACGGCCTTCACGTCCAGGACGCTGTCCCGCTCGGCACCCGCGGGCGTGTGGGCGTCGACCGGCGAGTCCGGGGCGTCGGCCAGCCACGCCGCCCACCGCGCCAGGGCTGACCCCGGCCCCGGGGCGCCGTCGTCGGCGAAGGCGTACAAGCGCCACCGGCCGTCGGCGCGGTGCTGATGACCCAGGTGCAGCGGGTTCGCGTCGGCGACCCGGACCACCGGCGCGGACGTGAACCGCTTGCCGATCGGGAAGCCGGTGGCGAGCGCCTGGTGGGTCGCCCCGGCCACGATCATCGACGGCGCGTACTGCGTCCGGAAGCCGAAGAGGAACTCCGTGGTCCGGACGTAGAAGGCGGCGAGCTCGGCGGGGTCCACCTCGCCCGGCTTCTTCGCCATGAGGCTGGACCACTGCTTGTCGAAGTCGATGAGGTCCCGCGCGACGACCTGCCGCTCCGCGGAGTACGTGGCCAGGAGGCTCTCCGGGGAGCGGCCGGTCAGGACGTAGCCGAGCTTCCAGGCCAGGTTGAACCCGTCCTGCATGGACACGTTCATGCCCTGCCCGGCCTTGGCGCTGTGCGTGTGGCAGGCGTCACCGGCGATGAAGGCGCGCGGCGTGCGGGTGCCGACCTCCTCCGGCAGGACGTCGTCGAACCGGTCGGTGAGCCGGTGGCCGACCTCGTAGACGCTGTGCCAGGCGACGTGCCGCACGTCCAGGGTGTAGGGCCGCAGGATCGCCTGCGCCCGGGCGATGATCTGCTCGATCGTGGTGCTGCGGACCTCGTGGTGGGCGTCGGGGTCCGTCTCGCCGAGGTCGACGTACATCCGGAACAGGTGCCCGCCCTCGCGCGGGATGAGCAGGATGTTGCCCGCCTCGGCGGAGATCGCGCACTTGAGGCGGATGTCCGGGAAGTCGGTGACCGCCAGGACGTCCATCACGCCCCAGGCGTGGAAGGCGGAGTCGCCCCGCATCGTGCAGCCGATCGCCGAGCGCACCGCGCTGCGGGCGCCGTCCGCCCCGAGGACGTACCTGGCGCGGACGACCTTCTCCTGCCCGGCCAGCTCCCCCACGGTGCGCACGAGCGTGACGGTGACCGGGTGGTCGCCGTCGTCGGTGCGCTCGAGGCCACGGAACTCGTAGCCGTAGTCCGGGGCCATGCGGCTGGGCGAGTGCGCCATGAACTCGGCGAAGTAGTCGAGCACGCGGGCCTGGTTGACGATGAGGTGCGGGAACTCGCTGATGCCCGCCGGGTCGTCCGGCGGCCGCTCGCCGCGCACGATGCGCGCCGGGTCCGCCGCGTCAGGGTGCCAGAAGCACATCTCGGTGATGCGGTACGCCTCCTCGGCGATGCGCCCGGCGAACCCGAACGCCTGGAACGTCTCGACGCTGCGCGCCTGGATGCCGTCCGCCTGGCCGACGACGAGCCGGCTGCCGCGGCGCTCGACGATCCGCGTGTGCACCTCGGGGAACTGCGAGAGCTGCGCGGCAGCGATCATGCCCGCCGGGCCCGTGCCGACGATGAGCACGTCGACCTCGTCCGGGAGCTCGGCCGGGCGGTCCAGGCCGATGCCGGCCGCGGGCTGGACGCGGGGGTCGCCGGAGACGTACCCGTGGTGGTGGAACTGCATGGGACCCACTTCCCCCTGACGCCGCTGTCGAGGTCGACGGATCGTATATGTTGGCGCTCCGCAGGGGCAACGAGGCGCCCTGCGGACCCCAGGGAGGCTCGCGCCCATGCCGACGGTTTCCGCCCACGTCGCCGTCACGCTCGCCGAGCACGTCGACCACGTCTTCGGGGTCATGGGCAACGGCAACGCCTTCTTCCTCGACGCGCTCGAGCGCCAGACCGGCGCGCGGTTCACCGCCGTGCGGCACGAGGCGGGCGCCGTCGTCGCCGCCGACACCTTCCACCGCGCCTGCGGCGGGCTCGCCGCCGCGACGACGACGTACGGGGCCGGGTTCACCAACACCCTCACCGCGCTGGCCGAGGCGGTGCAGGCGCATGTGCCGCTCATCCTCGTGGTCGGGGACGAGCCGACGTCGGGCCCCCGCCCCTGGGACGTCGACCAGATCGCCATGGCATCCGCCGTCGGCGCGCGGACGTACACCGCCGGGCGCGCCGACGCCGCCGCGACGACGGTGATCGCCGTCGAGCACGCGCTGACGTACCGCGTGCCGACCGTGCTCGCGATCCCCTACGACGTCGCCACGCTGGACGCCGGCCCCGTGCCCGAGACGCCCGCGCCGCACCTGCCCGAACCGCTCGCCCCGCACGGGTCGTTCGCCGACGGCGTCGTCCGCGAGATCGCGGCGGCGCTCGCCTCCGCGCGGCGGCCGCTGCTCCTGGCCGGCCGCGGCGCCTGGGTCGCCGACGCGGGCAAGGTCCTCGGCGCCCTCGCCGACGCGACCGGCGCCCTGACCGCGACGACCGCGCTCGGCCGCGGCGTGTTCCCCCGGCCGGAGTACGACCTGGGCGTCGCGGGCGGGTTCGGGGCCGACGGAGCGATGGCGCTGGTCCGGGAGGCGGACGTCGCCGTCGTCCTGGGCGCCTCCCTCAACCAGTTCACGATGCGGTTCGGCGAGCTGTTCGCGCCGGGCACCCGGGTGTTCCAGGTGGACGTGGCGCCGGCCGCGACGCACCCGCACGTCGGGGGCTACGTGCGCGGTGACGTCGCCGTCGTCGCCGAGTCGGTCCTGGCGGAGCTCGCGGAGCTGGCGGTGACCTCCGGGGCGGCGCCGAGCGGGTGGCGGGAGTCGGTCGACGTCGCGGCCGCGCTGCGGCGGGACCCGGGCGAGGGCGTGGCGACCGACGGCCGGCTCGACCCGCGGTCCGCGGCGGCGCGGCTGGCGGAGCTCCTGCCGCAGGACCGGGTCGTCGTCTCCGACGGCGGGCACTTCCTCGGCTGGTCGAACATGTACTGGCCGGTCACCTCGCCGGATCGCATGATCATGGTGGGGACGGCGTTCCAGTCGATCGGGCTCGGGCTGCCGAGCGTCGTCGGCGCGGCGCTGGCCCGACCGGACGCGACCGTGGTGCTCACCACCGGGGACGGCGGCGGGCTCATGGCGCTGGCCGACCTGGAGTCCGCGGTGCGCGTCGCGGGCGGCCGCGGGATCGCCGTGGTGTGGAACGACGGCGCCTACAGCGCCGAGGTGCACCTCTACGGGCGCAAGGGGCTGGCCCGCGAGCCGATGCTCATCCCCGACGTCGACTTCGCCGGGGTGGCCGGGGCGCTCGGCGCTCAGGGCGAGGTGGTCCGCCGCGTGGCGGACCTCGACGTGCTCGCCGCGTGGGCCACCCGCCCCGCCGACGAGCGGCCCTTCCTCCTGCTCGACCTGCGTGTCTCGGGCGCCGTCGTCGCGCCCTACTGGCAGGAGATCGTCGACCAGAACACCTGACCGGCCCGCGGCCCGTCGCGCGCTCGGCAGCTCCACGCCGGCTCGGCGCGGAGCGGAGGGAAGGGCGGCGCGGGCAGGCAGTCGTATACGATCCGACTCGACGCACGAGCGAGGGAGCTCATGAGCCAGCACACCGCCGACGACGGCGCCGCGGACGTCCGCTCCGCCGCGCTCCCCCAGCGGCCGGGGAAGGTCATCGCCGTCCACCTGTCCTACGCGTCGCGGGCGGACCAGCGCGGCCGTCGGCCGGCCCACCCGTCCTACTTCCTCAAGCCGTCCAGCTCGGTCGCGGCCACGGGCGGGACGGTCGAGCGACCCGCGGGCACCGAGCTGCTGGCGTTCGAGGGCGAGGTCGCGCTGGTCATCGGCACCCCGGCCCGCTGGGTGCCCGTCGACCGGGCCTGGGACCACGTCGCCGCCGTCACCGCCGCCAACGACCTGGGCCTGTACGACCTGCGCGCCAACGACAAGGGCTCCAACGTCCGCTCCAAGGGTGGCGACGGGTTCACGCCGCTGGGCCCGACGCTGCTCGACGCGCGCACGCTCGACCCCGCGGCGCTGCGCGTGCGCACCTGGGTCAACGGTGAGCTGCGCCAGGACGACACCACCGAGGGCCTGATCTTCCCGCTGACCCAGCTCGTCGCCGACCTGTCCCAGCACCTCACGCTCGAGCCGGGCGACGTCGTGCTCACCGGCACCCCGGCGGGCTCCAGCGTCATCGGCCCGGGCGACGTCGTGGAGGTGGAGGTCGACGCACCGACCGCGCCGGGCTCACCCAGCACCGGCCGGCTGCGGACGACCGTGACCCAGGGCGAGCACGCGTTCGACGACGCGCTCGGTTCCCTCCCCGCGGTCGACGACCTCCAGCGGGCCGAGGCGTGGGGCTCCCGCGAGGCGGCCGGGCTGGACGCGGGGCCGGCGTCCGGCCTCTCCCCCGGGCTGCGCGCCCAGCTCCTGCGCGCCCCGACCGCCGCCCTCAGCGCCCAGCTGCGCCGGCGCGGGCTCGACGACGTGACGATCGACGGCGTCCGGCCCCTGGACCCGGGCGCGAAGCTCGTCGGCACCGCCCGCACGCTGCGGTTCGTCCCGCACCGGGAGGACCTGTTCGCCTCGCACGGCGGCGGCTACAACGCCCAGAAGCGCGCGTTCGACGCCGTCGGCGAGGGCGAGGTGATCGTCATCGAGGCGCGCGGCGAGACCGGGTCCGGCACGCTCGGCGACGTCCTGGCGCTGCGCGCCCACGTCCGCGGCGCCGCCGGCATCGTCACCGACGGCGGCGTGCGCGACGAGGCCGCCGTCGCCGAGGTCGGCATCCCCGTCTACGCCCGCGGTGCCCACCCCGCCGTCCTCGGCCGGCGGCACGTCCCGTGGGAGACCGACGTCGCCGTCGCGTGCGGGGGGTGCACGGTGCTGCCGGGCGACGTCGTCGTCGGGGACCGGGACGGCGTCGTCGTCATCCCGCGCGCGCTGGTGCAGGAGGTCGTGGACGCGGCGCTCGCCCAGGAGGACGAGGACGCGTGGATCGCCGAGCAGGTCGCGGCGGGACATCCCGTCGACGGGCTGTTCCCGATGAACGCCGCGTGGCGGGCGCAGTACGAGCAGTGGCAGGCACGGCAGGAACGCCGATGACGGCGGCCCGGACCGCGCCCGCGCCCGACGACGCCGCCCCGGCCGCCAGCAAGTCGCAGCGGGCGTACGACTGGCTCGCCGCGCGGATCGCGCGCCGCGAGTACGCGCCGGGCTACCGACTGGTGCTCGGGACCATCGGCGCCGAGCTCGGCATGAGCGTCGTGCCGGTCCGTGAGGCCGTCCGGCGGCTCGAGGCCGAGGGGCTGGTCACGTTCGAGCGGAACGTCGGCGCGCGCGTCGCCATGATCGACGACTCGCAGTACCGGCAGAGCATGGAGACCCTCGCCGTCCTCGAGGGCGCGGCGACCGCCCTGGCGGCCCGGCGGCTGGCTGTCGCGGAGCTGCGGCGCGCGCGCGAGGTCAACCGGCGCCTCGTCGCGAGCCTGGAGGACTTCGACCCGCACACGTTCACCGCGCTGAACCAGGAGTTCCACGCCGTGCTCTTCGCGCCCTGCCCGAACCCGCGACTCCTGGAGCTCGTCACGGCGGAGTGGTCGCGGCTGGGGCGCCTGCGCGACTCCACCTTCGCGTTCGTGCCCGGGCGCGCCCAGGAGTCGGTGCGCGAGCACGAGGAGATCGTCGCGCTCATCGAGACCGGTGCCCCGTTGGCCGAGATCGAGTCCGCCGCCCGCCGGCACCGCTCCGCGACGCTGACCGCCTACCTCGCGCACGAGCACCCCGACGACGCGCCCCACCACCCCGACGACGCGGCCCCTGCGGCCCCGGTCCGTCCGAGCCCCGGAGGCACCCGATGACCCAGACCGCGCCCGGGCACCGCCCTGCCCACCGTCCCGCGGACCTGCCCGACCGCGTGCAGCACTACATCGACGGCGAGCTCGTGGACTCGCTCGACGGCGGCACCTTCGAGGTGCTCGACCCGACGACGAACGAGACCTACCTGCACGCGGCGGCCGGCCGGCGGGCCGACGTCGACCGGGCCGTCGCCGCGGCGAGGCGGGCCTTCGAGGAGGGGCCGTGGCCGCGGATGCTCCCCCGCGAGCGCTCGCGCGTCCTGCACCGCATCGCGGACATCGTCCAGTCCCGCGACGCGAGGCTGGCGGAGCTGGAGAGCTTCGACTCCGGGCTCCCGATCACCCAGGCGCTCGGCCAGGCGCGCCGGGCCGCCGAGAACTTCCGCTTCTTCGCCGACCTCGTCGTCGCCCAGGCCGACGACGCCTTCAAGGTGCCCGGCCGCCAGATGAACTACGTCAACCGCAAGCCGATCGGCGTCGCCGGGCTCATCACCCCGTGGAACACGCCGTTCATGCTCGAGTCCTGGAAGCTCGGGCCGGCGCTCGCGACCGGGAACACCGTGGTGCTCAAGCCGGCGGAGTTCACGCCGCTGTCCGCGTCGCTGTGGGCCGGGATCTTCGAGGAGGCGGGCCTGCCCCGCGGGGTGTTCAACCTCGTCAACGGGCTCGGGGAGGAGGCCGGGGACGCGCTGGTCAAGCACCCCGACGTGCCCCTCATCTCCTTCACCGGCGAGAGCGCCACCGGGCAGCTGATCTTCGCCAACGCCGCCCCGCACCTCAAGGGCCTGTCGATGGAGCTCGGCGGGAAGTCGCCGGCCGTCGTCTTCGCGGACGCGGACCTCGAGGCCGCCGTCGACGCGACGATCTTCGGGGTGTTCTCCCTCAACGGCGAGCGGTGCACCGCGGGCAGCCGGATCCTCGTGCAGCGGGAGGTGTACGAGGAGTTCGTCGAGCGCTACGCGGCCCAGGCGCGGCGCGTCGTCGTCGGCCCGCCGCACGAGCCGGGCACGGAGGTCGGTGCACTGGTGCACCCGGAGCACTTCGCGAAGGTCATGGGCTACATCGAGATCGGCAAGGGCGAAGGGCGCCTCGTCGCCGGCGGCGGGCGACCCGAGGGCTTGCCGACCGGCAACTACGTCGCCCCGACCGTGTTCGCCGACGTCCCCCCGGACGCGCGGATCTTCCAGGAGGAGATCTTCGGCCCGGTCGTCGCGATCACCCCCTTCGACACCGAGGAGGAGGCGCTCGCGCTCGCCAACGGGGTGAGGTACGGGCTGGCCGCGTACGTGTGGACCAACGACCTGCGCCGCGCCCACACCTTCTCCCAGGCCATCGATGCCGGGATGGTGTGGCTGAACAGCAACAACGTCCGGGACCTGCGCACGCCGTTCGGCGGCGTCAAGGCCTCGGGCCTGGGCCACGAGGGCGGGTACCGCTCGATCGACTTCTACACGCACCAGCAGGCGGTGCACATCACCCTGGGCGAGCCCCACAACCCCACGTTCGGCAAGGCCGCACCGGCGCAGCACGCCACGGCCGACGACGTCGCCGCGGTGGCGGACGAGTGAGAGGCAGGACGCTGCGATGACCATCCCCACCCCGGACGCGCGCCGCATCCCCACGCCGTCCTGCCCGCCGCCGGACATCGTCCGGTGCGCGTCGATGGAGCTCGTCGTCAGCGACCTGACGGCCTCCCGCGACTTCTACGTCGACGTGCTCGGCCTCGTGGTGACCGAGGAGACGGAGGACGCCGTCTACCTGCGCACGCTGGAGGAGTTCATCCACCACAACCTCGTGCTGCGCCAGGGGCCGGTGCCGGCCGCCGCGGCGTTCTCCTACCGGGTGCGCACGCCGGAGGACCTCGACCGGGCGGTCGCGTTCTACTCCGAGCTGGGCTGCCGGGTCCAGCGCCGCGCGGACGGGTTCGTGCGCGGCGTCGGGGACTCGGTGCGCGTCGAGGACCCGCTGGGCTTCCCGTACGAGTTCTTCCACGACGTCGAGCACGTCGAGCGGCTCGCGTGGCGGTACGACCTGCACACCCCCGGCGCGCTGGTGCGCCTGGACCACTTCAACCAGGTCACCCCGGACGTGCCCCGCGCGGTCGCGTTCATGCAGACGCTCGGGTTCCGCGTGACCGAGGACATCCAGGACGCCGAGGGCACGACCTACGCCGCGTGGATGCGCCGCAAGCCGACGGTGCACGACACGGCGATGACCGGCGGCGACGGCCCGCGGATGCACCACGTCGCGTTCGCCACGCACGAGAAGCACAACATCATCGCGATCTGCGACAAGCTCGGGGCGCTGCGGCTGTCGGACCGGATCGAGCGCGGGCCCGGGCGCCACGGGGTGTCCAACGCGTTCTACCTCTACCTGCGCGACCCCGACGGGCACCGCGTGGAGATCTACACCCAGGACTACTGGACCGGCGACCCGGACAACCCGGTGGTCACCTGGGACGTGCACGACAACCAGCGCCGCGACTGGTGGGGCAACCCCGTCGTGCCGTCCTGGTACACCGAGGCCTCGCCGGTGCTGGACCTGGACGGCAACCCGCAGCCGGTCGTCGCGCGCACCGACTCCAGCGAGATGGCGGTGACGATCGGCGCGGACGGGTTCTCCTACACCCGCCCCGACGACGCCGCGGACGCCCTGCCGTCGTGGAAGCAGGGCGAGTACAAGCTGGGTCACCAGCTGTGAGCGGTGCCGCGGCGCGCACGCTGGCGCCCGGGGCCGTCGCCGCGATCGCCGACGAGCTGGCCGCCGCCGAGCGCGACCGCGCCACCGTGCCGCTGCTGACCGCCCGCCACGACGGCATGACGGTCGAGGACGCCTACGCGGTCCAGGCCGAGTGGCGCCGTCGGGCGATCGCCGCCGGACGACGCCCGGTGGGCCGGAAGATCGGCCTGACCTCGAAGGTCATGCAGGCCGCGACGGGGATCGACGAGCCGGACTACGGCGCGATCCTGGACGACATGGTGTTCGCGTCCGGTGCCCAGGTCGAGCACGCGCGGTACTCCAACGTCCGGGTCGAGGTCGAGCTCGCGTTCCGGCTCGCCGAGCCGCTCGGACCGGGCGCGACCGACGACGACGTCCTGCGCGCGACCGCGTACGTCGTACCGGCGCTGGAGATCCTCTCCTCCCGCATCGAGCTGGCGGGCCGGACGATCGTCGACACGATCAGCGACAACGCGGCGATGGGCGGCATGGTGGTCGGCGACACGCGGGTCGCCCCCGGCGACGTCGACCTGCCGTGGGTGGCCGCGGTGCTGCGGCGCAACGGCACGATCGAGGAGTCGAGTGTGGCGGCCGCGGTGCTCGACCACCCGGCGCG
>JACIXM010000184.1 GCA_014360395.1 Actinotalea sp. | reverse complement strand
CGGTGTCCGCAGGGCGCGGTCGCGCTCGACGGCGTCGACGGCGAGCACGGCGGCGACCTCCTCGGCCCGGCGGATCCAGCCGTCGCTCGAGGTGGGGACCGGGGACCCGGCCCAGGGGGAGGCGGCTACCGCCTCTGTCGTAGGGGTGGACATACTTCTCCTTGCGTGATGGACACCGCCCTTCGGGACGGTGGACGTGCCCACCGGCGGCAACCGGTGGGGAAGGTGCCGGGCGGACCGACCTGTCCGCCCGGCACCGCTGCGTCCGGGCGCACCACCGGTCGGCCGCGGCGGCAACCGCGGGCGGCCTCGGCGCCCGGGACGGGACTCAGCCCACGGGCTGGCCCGCCTCGACACGGAACGCCCGGGACGGGTGCCCGAGGCGAGGACGGCTCTGCCCCTGGCCGAACAGGCGCTCGCGCAGCGTCTCCCCCGGCGTGTACGCCGTCCGGTACCGACCCCGACGCTGCAGCTCCGGCACGACGTGCTCGCCGAAGTCCGCGAAGGTGCCGGGCGAGAGGTGCTGGATGAGGTTGAGACCGTCGGCATCCGTGCCGTCGACGAGCTCCTCGATGCGGTCCGCGACCTCTTGCGGCGTGCCCGCGATGAACCGCGGGTCGTTCTCCGGCCGTGACAGGTGCGACACGAGCTCCCCCACCTTCTTGCGGTCCGAGCCCTCGGACCACATCCGCTCGAAGGTCTGCATGGCGTCACCCCCGCGGTACTCGAGGTAGCTGTCGACGTCGTCGCCGGACAGGTCGATGCCCGCCCAGCCGCTGAAGAGGACGAGGTGGCCCTCGAGGTCCCGGAACTCCTGCAGCACGGCGAGCTTGTCCTCGACCTCCGCCCGCGTCGGGGCGACCACGACCTCGGCGCCGACGAACGCCTTGACGTCGTCGGGCGCCCGGCCCGCCTCGACGGCCAGCCGCCGCAGGTCCGCGATCTCCTCCCGGCCCTGGGCGTCGTCCCGGGGCAGCAGGAACACGGCCTCGGCGTGCCGGGCGGCGAAGGCCTTGCCCCGGTGCGACGTGCCGGCCTGGTACAGGACGGGGGTGCGCTGCGGCGAGGGCTCGGCCAGGTGTGGCCCCGCCACCGAGAAGTACTCGCCGACGAACCCGATCTCGTGCACCTTGTCGGGGTCGGTGTAGACGGCGTGCTCGGCGTCGAGGACGACGGCGTCGTCCTCCCACGACCCCTCCAGGAGTCGGTAGACGACCTCGAGGTACTCGTCGGCGATCGCGTACCGGTCGTCGTGCTTGATCTGCTCGCTCAGGCCGAAGTTGCGCGCCGCGTCCGGGAGGTAGCCCGTCACGATGTTCCAGGCGAGCCGGCCCCGGGTCAGGTGGTCGAGGGTCGACAGCCGGCGGGCGTGGCCGAACGGCGGCTCGTACGTCGTCGTCGAGGTGACGGCGAAGCCGAGGTGCTCCGTCACGGACGCCATCGCGGAGACGACGAGCGTCGGGTCGATGTTCGGGACCTGCATGCCCGCCCGCAGCGCGGCCCGCCGGGAGCCGCCGTAGGTGGTGTAGGTGCCGACGACGTCGGCGAGGAACACCGCGTCGAAGAGGCCGCGCTCCAGCGTGCGGGCCAGGTCGGTCCAGTAGGTCAGGTCCTTGTACTGCGTGCGACGGTTGCCGGGCACGCGCCACAGGCCGTGGTTGATGTGACCGGGTGTGGCCATCTCGAACCCGTTGACGTGGATCTGCTTGCTCATGGTCGTCTCTCTCCAGGTGCTCAGAAGGTGGCGGGGCCGTCAGGCGGGGACGACCAGGGCGGGCCGGTGGTCCCGGGCGTCCTGCAGCGCCGCCCGGAAGGCGTCGGCGGTGCGCGCGACGCACTGGCGGGTCGTCTCGTCGACGAGCAACGGGCCGCCGGAGCGGTGGTCGATGTGCTGGTCCAGCACGAACCGACCCGTGGTGATGTGAGCGGCGCCGAGGGACACGAGCACGGGCCGCAACGAGTAGTCGATGGCCAGCAGGTGCGCGACCGTGCCACCGGTCGCCAGGGGCAGGACGACCTTGCCCTCCAGCGCCCGCTGGGGCAGGAGGTCCAGGAACACCTTGAGCAGGCCGGAGTAGGAGGCCTTGTAGATCGGTGTCGCGACGATGACGCCGTCGGACGCCAGCAGCGCCTGGACGGCGTCGAGGACCTGCGGGGCGGACGTGTCCGCAGCCAGGAGGGCCGCGGCGGGCAGGTCGCGCAGGTCCACGACGCGGACGTCGTGACCGGACAGGACCAGCTCGTCGGCGACGTGGTGGGCGAGGGCGGAGGTACGGGACGTGATGGACGGTGAGGCGGTCAGGACGAGGACGGAGGCCATCGTCGTTCTCCTTCGGACGGGCGCGCGGCAACGCGCTCGGGATGGTGGGCTCCCGGTGCGCAGCAGGACGCGACCGGGCGACGCTGCCTCGCGCCGTGCGGCGGGCCGGCCGGTGTCCCCTCGCCACGGTGCGGCGGGCTCGCGGGAGCGCACGCCGAGGGACCGGGAAGGACGCCGTCGGGAGCCGACGGGGAGGCTCCCCGCAGGCGGGCGGCGTCGCCGATGGCGTCCGCGGGCCTACGGGGCGGGGCGGGAACCGCGAGTCGTCACGGCCTGCGGCAGGTGCCGGGGCGGCGACGTCGGGGGGCGGGCGCTGGGTGGTCCGGCAGGAATGTCAGCCGGCGACGGTGCTGCCGGGACGCTCCGGACGAGGGTCGTACGAGGGCGATGACTCAGCGCTGGTCCGCGGTTCCCACGGGCATGCACATTCGTGCCGCGACGACGTCGCAGTGCACGGTCGGCTGCCGGTGAGAACGCATGTGACGAACAGTGACAGGAGGACCGCCGGCGTGGAACCGGCGTCCCAGGATGTGGTCGCGACCCGGCCGCCGCAGGGGGCGGGCCCGGGCCGCGCCGGTCAGCGGACGGCGTCGTCGACGAGTCCGAGGACCTCGTCGTAGGCAGCGAGCGCCTGCTCGACCTCCGCCGCCGTGACGACGCACGGGGGCACCACGTGGATCCGGTTGTCCGCCGTGAACGGCAGGACCCCCCGGGCCACGAGCTCGGCCTTGACCGTGCCCATCACGCCGGCGCTCACCGGCTCGCGCGTGGTCCGGTCGGCCACGAGCTCCAGGGCCCAGAAGACGCCGAGGCCGCGCGCCTCGCCCACCGAGGGGTGCCGCTCGGCCAGCGCCAGCAGGCCCGGCCCGAGCACGTCCGTCCCGATGCGCGCGGCGTGCTCGACGACGCCCTCGTCCTCCATGGCCTCGACCGACGCCACGATCGACGCAGCCGCGAGCGCATGGCCGGAGTACGTGAGCCCGCCGGGGAAGACCCGCTCGTCGAAGGTCGCGGCGATCTCGTCGGAGATGATGACGCCGCCGACCGGCACGTACCCGGAGTTGACGCCCTTGGCGAAGGTGATGAGGTCGGGCCGCACCGCCCAGTGGTCGCGCGCGAACCAGGCGCCGGTCCGGCCGAAGCCGGCCATGACCTCGTCGAGGACGAGCACGATCCCGAACCTGTCCGCGAGCGCCCGCACGCCGGCGAGGTAGCCGGGCGGCGGGACGAGGATCCCGGCGGTCCCGGGGACGGTCTCCAGGAGGATCGCCGCGACGGTGCCCGGGCCCTCGGCCTCGATGACGCGCTGGAGGTGGTGCAGCGCGCGCGCCGCCTCCTCCTCGGGCGTGGTGGCCCAGAACTCGGTCCGGTACAGGTACGGCCCGAAGACGTGGACGTGGCCGGTCGCGTACTCGTTCGGCATCCGGCGCCAGTCCCCCGTCGCGACGATCGCCGCGCCGGTGTTGCCGTGGTACGAGCGGTACGTCGAGATCACCTTGGACCGGCCGGTGTGCAGGCGCGCCATCCGGATGGCGTTCTCGTTCGCGTCCGCACCGCCGTTGGTGAAGAAGACCTTCGACATGCCCGACGGCGCGTGCCGCAGGACCGCCTCGGCCGCCCGGCCGCGGGACAGCTCGGCGTGCGGCGGCGCGACCATCGGCAGCCGGGCGGCCTGCTCCTGGATCGCGGCGACGACCCGCGGGTGGCAGTGGCCGATGTTCATGTTGACGAGCTGGCTGGAGAAGTCGAGGTACCGGCGCCCCGCGTCGTCCCAGACGACGCTGCCGGACCCGCCGGCCAGCGTCAGCGGCTTGAGGGCTCCCTGCGCCGACCACGAGTGGAAGACGTGCGCCCGGTCCAGCCGCAGGGCCTCACCGACCTCACCTGCTCCCGTGCCGCCGGCGCTGCCTGCCTGGTCGACCGCGTGGGTCATGTGCTCTGCCTCCTGGTGCTGCGGACGTGCCCCGTCGCACGCCACAGGCAGTATGCCGCCCCGTGGGCCGGACGGGGAGGGGTGATCACCGCGACCACCGGTGCTGTGGTGGCCGGTGGCAGGATGAGGCCATGGCGACCCTCTGGCTCACCGGTGACGAGGCGGCCGACCGGCTGCTGACCGACGACCCCTTCGCGCTGCTCGTGGGCATGCTGCTGGACCAGCAGGTGGCCATGGAGACGGCCTTCGCGGGCCCGGCGAAGATCGCCGACCGCATGGGCGGGTGGGACCCGCGGGCGATCGCGGATGCGGACCCCGAGGAGTTCGCTGCCCTCTGCGCGCGGCCGCCCGCGGTGCACCGGTACCCCGGGTCGATGGCCGCCCGCATCCAGGCCGTCGCCCGGACGGTGGTCGACGAGCACGACGGCGACGTGACCCGGCTGTGGACCGAGGGCTCGCCGGACGCCCGCGAGGTCCTGCGTCGCCTCAAGGCCCTGCCGGGCTTCGGGGACCAGAAGGCGCGCATCTTCCTCGCGCTGCTGGGCAAGCAGCGCGGCGTCACCCCCGACGGCTGGCGCGAGGTCGCCGGCGACTACGGCGCCCCGGACGTGCACCGCTCGATCGCGGACGTCACCGACGCGGACTCCCTGGTGAAGGTGCGCGAGACCAAGCGCGCCACGAAGGCGGCAGCCCGCGCGGCGAAGGGCTGACGCGCCGCGGTCAGTCCGCGCCCGCGTCCTCCGCCGCGGCGGCCCGGACACCCGCGTCGTAGCCCGCGTCGTGGCCCTCGGCCCAGCCGGCGCGGTACCCCTCGCTCCGCCCCTGCTCGTGCGCCTCCGCGCTGCCCAGGCGGAACAGGTCCTCCTGCGAGGGACGGACGAGGGCCCGCGCCCCGGGGCCGTCGTCGTCCGTGACGTGGACGGCCAGCCCCCGGACCACCGCGACGGGCCTGCCCTCGGCCTTGCCCCGGACGAGCTCGCTCGCGGCGGCGACCTCGTCGGCGAGCGCGGTCACGGTCACCGACAGCGGCCGGCCCTGCGCGTCGACCCCGCCCCGCAGGTCCAGGAGCGGCCGCAG
>JACIXM010000183.1 GCA_014360395.1 Actinotalea sp. | reverse complement strand
CCGGCCCTGCGCGTCGACCCCGCCCCGCAGGTCCAGGAGCGGCCGCAGCCCCGCGACCCCGATCGCCATGTCGGTCAGGCCGGCGCGCCAGGGCCGCCCGGCCGTGTCGCTCAGCACCACGGCGAGCCGGACCCCGAAGCGCCGCTGGAGCGCGCCGCGCAGCCGCCGCGCGGAGGCGTCCGGGTCCTCCGGCAGGAGGAGGACCGTGCCGTCGGGGGTGTTCGAGGCGTCGACCCCGGCGGCCGCCATGACCAGCCCCAACCGGTTCTCCACGATGCGCAGCGCGCCCGTGCCGTCCGGGTGCGGCCGCGTCGCCACGACCCGGACCGTCTCGGCCGTGATCGCGTCCTCCCGGTCCGCCGCCCGGACCACGCGCCCCTCCGCCTTGGAGACCACCTTGCTGGTGACCACGACGACGTCGCCGTCACGCAGCCCGCCGTCGGCGGCGAGCAGGTCGCCCACGAGCACGCCGAGGTCGTCGCCCGGCCGCACCTCCCCCAGCCCGGCCGGTGCCCACACCTCCAGGCGGACCGGCGCCGCGTCCTCGGTCATCGGGTCAGCGCCGGCAGGACGTCGCGACCGAAGACCTCGATCCACTCCCGCTGGTTGCGGCCGACGTTGTGCAGGTAGACCCGGTCGAAGCCCAGGTCGACGTACCGCTGCAGGGCGGCGCGGTGCACGTCGGGGTCCGCGGAGACGACCATGCGACCGGCGAAGTCCTCCGGGCGGACCAGCCGGGCCATCTGCTCGAAGTCCGAGGGGTTGCGGATGTCCGCCTTGGGGAACCGCATGCCCCCGTTCGGCCACTCGCGCAGGGCGTTGGCCATCGCCTCCTCGTCCGTGCGGGCCCACGACAGGTGCACCTGGAGCACCCGGGGCATCGTCGCGGGGTCGCGGCCGGCCTCGCGCGCCCCGTCCTCGAAGCGGGCGAACAGGTGCGCGATCTTCTCCGGCGGGGCGCCGACGGTGATGAGGCCGTCCGCGTGCCGCCCGGCCCGGCGCGCCGTCACGGGGCCGGCTGTCGCGACGAGCACGGGCGGGGGCTCCTCGGGCATCGTCCACAGCCGCGTGGACTCCAGCCGGTAGTACGTCCCCTGGTGCTTGACGTCCCGCCCCGCGAGGGAGCCGGTGAAGAGCTTGCGGATGATCTCCAGCGCCTCGAACATCCGGTGGATCCGCTCGGGCGCCTCGGGCCAGTAGCCGCCGACGACGTGCTCGTTGAGCGCCTCGCCGGAGCCGATCCCGAGCCAGTGCCGTCCGGGGTACATCGCCGCGAGCGTCGCCGAGGCCTGGGCGACCATCGCCGGGTGCCACCGGAAGGTCGGGGCCGTCACCCCGGGGCCGATGTCGCCGCTGGTGCGCTCCCCGAGCGCTGCCAGGACGTTCCAGACGAACGAGGACTGGCCCTGCGCGGGCACCCACGGCTGGAAGTGGTCCGCGGCCATCACCCCGGAGAACCCGTGCTGCTCGGCGAGCACCGCGAGCTCGAGCACCTCGCGCGGGTGGAACTGCTCCAGCGCCGCCGCGTAACCCACGGTCACCGCCATCCCTGCACCACCTCCCCGCCGACGTCGGCCCGGCGCTGCGAGCGTAGTCCCGGCCGACGGCCGCCCGTCACTCGTACGACACGGCGTCCAGCACGTCCATCCGCGCGGCGCGGACCGCCGGCCACAGCGCGGCGAGCACGCCGATCACCACGGCGAGCCCGACCAGGACGCCCAGCTCGCCCCACGGGACCGCGAGCTCGGTGAGCCCCTCGTCCGCGAACACCGTCGGCAGGGTCGACGCGAGGCCGACGCCGACCGCGACGCCGAGAATCGTCCCGAACACCGCGGTGAGCACCGACTCGATCGTCACGACCGAGGCGAGCTGGAGCCGTCCGAGCCCGACGGCGCGCAGCAGTCCGATCTCCCGGGTCCGCTCCGCGATGGACAGCGCGAGGGTGTTGACGACGCCGAGGACCGCGATGACGATCGACAGGCCGAGCAGGGCGTAGAGGATGACCAGCACCTGGTCGACCTGGTCCGCGAGCTGGTCGGCGAACTGCTCGTTGTCGAGGACCGACAGCACGACGTAGGGCTGGACGAGCGCGGTGATCTCGTCGCGCAGCGCCGGGACGTCCGCGCCGTCCGTCGCGACGACGAACACGGTGTCGATCGCCCCCTCGGTGGCCGGCACCAGCGCGGTGAAGACCTCCTCGGGCAGCACGACCGGCGCACCCAGCGCCCGGGACTCGATGACCGCGCCGACCGTGACGACCTCCCGGCCCAGCGAGCCGGCGAGCTCGAGCTCGTCGCCGACCCCCCACCCCTCCCGGTCGGCCCGTCGCTGCTGGACGGCGACCGCGCCGTCGCTCAGGGAGTCGAAGGAGCCGTCGACGAGCGTGACGTCGAGGGCGGTGCCGAAGGCGCCCGGCGGCACCCCGACCGCGAAGGCGGTCTCGCCGTCGACCGCGACGGCGCCGAAGCGCACGGCGTCCGCCCGTGCCACGTCGTCCAGGGCGGCGACCTGTGTCACCACCTCCTGCGGCACCGCCCGCGCCGCGGACTGCACCAGCAGGTCCGAGGTGGACTCGTTCTCGACGATGACCCGGGTGGACGCCTGGGTGGAGGTCGCGAGCACGGCCGCGGCGCCCACGAGCGCCATCCCGATCATCAAGGCGCTCGCCGTGCTCGCCGTGCGGCGCGGCAGACGCGTGACGTTCCCGCGCGCCAGGGCACCGAGCGGGCGCAGCGTCGCGACGAAGGGCGCGGCGAGGACCCCCAGCGCCGGCGGCACCACGGCCGGGGCCAGGAGCAGGACGGCGACCACGACGGCCGCGGCACCGACGCCGAGCACCCGCCCGGCGTCGTCGATGCCGCGCGTGGCGGCGACGACGGCGACGACACCGCCGACCAGCAGGACGGCACCCGCGGCGGCGCGCAGCGCCGAACCCCGCTCGTGCGTCGTGACCTCGTCCCGCATCGCCTCGACCGGCGGCGTCAGCGCGGCGCGCCGGGCGGGCACGGCCGCGGCGACGACGCTGACGAGCGTGCCGGTCAGCACGGACACGAGGACCGTGAAGCCGTCGACCGGGATGCGGCCGGACAGCTCCATGCCCATCGCGGCGAAGAACCCCCGCAGACCGGCCACGAGCGCGACGCCGGCACCCACGCCGGCCGCCGAGCCCAGGACACCGACGACCAGCGCCTGCACCAGGATCGAGGTGAGCACCTGCGCCGGGGAGGCGCCGACGGCGCGGAGCATCGCGAACTCGCGCTGCCGCTGCCGCACGACCATCTGGAACGTGTTGGCGATGATGAACGCGCCGACGAACAGCGCGATCGCGGCGAAGACGAGCAGGAACGTGGAGATGAAGCCGAGCACCTCCTGGACCGAGGCCTCGGACTCGGTGCGCAGCTCCTCACCGGTCACGACCGCGACAGCGGGGTCCGTGAGCGCCGCCTCGAGCCGCTGGACGAGCTGGGACTCCGCGACGCCGTCGTCGGCGTAGACGGCCACGGTGGCGACGGTGCCGTCGGCCGCGTAGACGGTCTCGGCAGTCGCCACGTCGAGGAAGACGATCGTCGCCCCTGCGACCGGCGCGCCGAAGGCGACCTCCCCGACCACCTCGACCTCGGCGAGCCCCTCGCCGAGCAGCACGGTCGTCGTGTCCCCGATCTCCAGTCCGGAGGCGGCCAGGCTGGTCGACTCCAGCGCGATCTCGGCGGCGCCCTCCGGCGCACGCCCGGACACGACCGTCGCCGCCGGGTCCTGCGGGTGCAGGCCCACGCCGAAGCTCGGCGCCCCGCCGCCGCTGATGACGGCGGTGCCGTCCGCGCCGACGACGACGACCGGGCCCGTCAGGTCCGGCAGCACGGCGCGGACGCCGTCGACCTGCGCGGCCTCCTCGGCGACGGCCAGCGGGATGCGGTTGCGCCCCGTCCCGCCCGCCGTCGGGTCCCCGCCCACGCCGCCGGCCGCCTCCTGCGCCCCGCGCAGGTAGGCGTCGCCGACGAGCGAGCTGCTGATGATGTCCGTGAACGTGCTGGAGAGCATCGTCCGCAGGGAGAACGTCCCCGCGACGAACGCGACCCCGAGCAGCACCGCCAGGACGGACAGCAGGAACCGACCCAGGTGGCTGCGGATGCTCCGCAGCGCGACCCGGGTCACCGGGTCACCGAGCCCGCGGCGTCCTCGGCGTGCCGTCCGTGGTGCTGGGCGTGAGCGGGCGCGAGCTCGCGCAGCGCGTCCAGGACCGTCTCGGAGGTGGGGTCCTCGAGCTCGCCGACGAGCCGACCATCGGCCAGGAAGAGGACCCGGTGCGCGTACGAGGCAGCCGTCGGGTCATGGGTCACCATGACGATCGCCTGGCCGAGCTCGTCGACCGACCCGCGCAGGAAGCCGAGCACCTCGGCCGAGGACCGGGAATCGAGGTTGCCGGTGGGCTCGTCCGCGAAGACGACCGCCGGCCGGGAGATGAGGGCACGTGCGCAGGCGACGCGCTGCTGCTGGCCGCCGGAGAGCTCGCCCGGGCGGTGGTCCAGCCGGTCCCGCAGCCCGACGGCGTGCACGACGGTGTCGAACCAGTCCCGGTCGACCTTCCCGCGGGCGATGTCCAGCGGGAGGGTGATGTTCTCCTGCGCCGTGAGCGTCGGGATGAGGTTGAACGCCTGGAAGACGAAGCCGAGGCGGTCCCGCCGCAGCCGGGTGAGACGGCGCTGGCTCATGCGCGAGACCTCCTCCCCGTCCACGACGACCGTGCCCGAGGTCGGCGTGTCGAGTCCCGCCATGCAGTGCATGAGGGTCGACTTGCCGGAGCCGGACGGACCCATGACCGCCGTGAGCTCGCCCCGCTCCAGGTCGACGCTGACGCCGTCGAGGGCGCGCACGGCCGCCTCGCCCCTGCCGTAGGTCTTGACCAGGTCCCGCGCCGAGGCGATCGGGCCCGCGCCCGGGTCGGCGGCCAGTGCTCGCATGTGTCCGTCCTTCGTCGTGCCCGCCGGGGACCGGTCGGGGGGTGCGGATCGCCCGTCGGCGGCCCGGTCGTAGGTCTGTCTCGGGTGCGTCGCGATGATCTTCCCGGACGGCTCGACGGTCCGGCATCGGGGACCGCCCGGAGACCTCCCTGAGTACCAGCGATCGGGGACCCCGGGACGTTCCCGGGAACGGACAGCAGCACGCCGTCCGTCTGGGAGAATCGGCCCCCATGAGCGAGCAGACCTCCCCGGGCCCCGTCACGGAGCCGACGACGTCGCCGAGCACCTCCCGCTCCCGCGTACCCGAGAAGGCCACCCTGGACGGGCTCGAGGCGCGCTGGTCGCAGGTCTGGGACGAGCAGGGCACGTACACCTTCGACCGCACGCGGTCCCGCGCCGAGGTGTTCTCGATCGACACCCCGCCCCCGACCGTCTCGGGCTCGTTGCACGTCGGGCACGTGTTCTCGTACACCCACACCGACGTCGTCGCCCGCTTCCAGCGCATGCGCGGCCGCGAGGTCTTCTACCCCATGGGCTGGGACGACAACGGCCTGCCGACCGAGCGCCGCGTCCAGAACTACTACGGGGTGCGCTGCGACCCCTCCCTCCCCTACGACGCCGGGCTCACCCCGCCGCAGCAGGGCGGGGAGGGCAAGAGCGTCAGGGCCGCGGACCAGGTGCCGGTCTCCCGCCGGAACTTCGTCGAGCTGTGCGAGCGACTCACGGTCGAGGACGAGCAGCAGTTCGAGGCGCTGTGGCGACGGCTCGGCCTGTCGGTGGACTGGTCGCAGACCTACCAGACGATCGACGAACGGTCCCGGGCCGTCGCGCAGAAGGCGTTCCTGCGGAACCTGGCCCGGGGCGAGGCGTACCAGGCCGAGGCTCCGGGGCTGTGGGACGTCACGTTCCAGACGGCGGTCGCACAGGCCGAGCTCGAGGCCCGGGAGTACCCCGGCCACTTCCACCGCGTGGCGTTCCACCGCACCGACGGCTCCGGCCCCGTGCACGTCGAGACCACCCGTCCGGAGCTCATCCCGGCGTGCGTCGCGCTCATCTTCCACCCGGACGACGAGCGCTACCAGCACCTGTTCGGCACGACCGTCCGGTCCCCGCTCTTCGACGTCGAGGTCCCGGTCCTGGCCCACCCGGCCGCCGAGCCCGACAAGGGCGCCGGCATCGCGATGTGCTGCACGTTCGGTGACCTCACCGACGTGCAGTGGTGGCGCGAGCTGCAGCTCCCCACGCGCTCCGTCGTGCAGCGGGACGGTCGCCTCGCGCGGGACACGCCCGAGTGGATCACCAGCGGCAGCGGCCGGCGCCACTACGAGGACATGGCCGGACGCACGACCTTCTCGGCGCGCACCGCCGTCGTCGACGCGCTGCGCAGCTCCGGCGACCTCGACGGGGAGCCCGCCCCGACCCAGCGCATGGCGAACTTCTACGAGAAGGGCGACAAGCCGCTGGAGATCGTCACCTCACGGCAGTGGTACATCCGCAACGGCGGGCGCGACGAGGGCACCGGCGCCGGGCTGCGCGAGGGGCTCCTCGCCCGCGGCGCCGAGCTGCAGTTCCACCCGGACTTCATGCGCGTCCGGTACGAGAACTGGGTCAACGGCCTCAACGGCGACTGGCTCATCTCCCGCCAGCGGTTCTTCGGGGTGTCGATCCCGCTGTGGTACCCGCTCGACGAGGACGGCGAGGTCGACCACGACCACCCGATCGTCCCGGACGAGGGGCTCCTGCCGGTCGACCCCAGCAGCGACGTCCCGCCGGGCTACACCGAGGACCAGCGAGGCGTGCCCGGCGGCTTCGTCGGTGAGGCGGACGTCATGGACACGTGGGCCACGTCCTCCTTGACGCCGCAGATCGCCGGCGGCTGGGAACGCGACCCGGACCTCTTCGCGCGCGTCTTCCCGATGGACCTGCGCCCGCAGGGGCAGGACATCATCCGGACCTGGCTCTTCTCCACGGTGCTCCGCTCGCACCTGGAGCACGGTTCCCTGCCGTGGAAGCACGCCGGCATCTCCGGGTGGATCCTGGACCCGGACCGGAAGAAGATGTCGAAGTCCAAGGGCAACGTGGTCACGCCCATGGGCCTGCTCGAGGAGCACGGCTCCGACGCGGTGCGCTACTGGGCCGCGTCGGCGCGTCTGGGCACCGACGCGGCCTTCGAGGTCGGCCAGATGAAGATCGGTCGCCGGCTGGCCATCAAGGTCCTCAACGCGAGCCGGTTCGCGCTCGGCTTCGCCGGCGACGACGTGCCGCTGGACCGGCCGCTCGACCCGGCCGACGTCGTCGTCCCGCTCGACCGCGCGATGCTCGCCGGCCTCGCCCACGTCGTCCGCCGGGCCACCGAGGCCCTCGAGGCCTTCGACCACACGCGCGCGCTCGAGCTCACCGAGACGTTCTTCTGGACGTTCTGCGACGACTACCTCGAGCTGGTCAAGGACCGGGCCTACGGCTCCGGCGACCCGGAGCCGACGGCCGCGACCGTGTCCGCCCGCACGGCCCTCGGCATCGCGCTGGACGTGCAGCTGCGGCTCCTGGCCCCCGTCCTGCCGTTCGCCACGGAGGAGGTCTGGTCGTGGTGGCGCAGCGGGTCCGTGCACCGCGCTGGGTGGCCGACGCCGGACGTCCTGGCGACCGCCGGCGGCGACACCGACCCCACGACGCTGGACGCCGCGGGCCGCGCGCTCGCCGCGCTGCGCAAGGTGAAGTCCGAGGCGAAGGTCTCGATGCGCACCCGCATCCTCACCGCCGAGCTCGCGGTGCCGACCGCGCAGCTGCCGCTCGTCGAGAGCGCCGTCGAGGACGTCCGTGCCGCCGGACGCGTGGTCGACCTGCGACTCGTCGCCGAGGAGGGCCTCGAGGTCGCCGTCGTCCGCGGCGCGGAGCTGGAGCAGGCCTGAGGGCCGGGGCCGGGCGGTCACCGCCCGGCCCCGTCCTGTCAGCGGGGACCGCGGCGGTGCGTGTCCCCCGTGTACGCGGGCGCGGTCTCGTGCGGCGTCGAGGCGTCCGTCCAGCGCAGCAGCGCGCCGAGCCCGTCGACGAGCGCGACGCTACCCTCCAGGGCGAAGGTGAAGCCGGCGTCCTGGGCGAGTGCGGCGCGCAGGACGGCGATGTCGGCGCGCAGCTCCCGCGCCTCGCCCCCGGGGACGCCGAGCGTCTCGAGCTCCACCCGCGAGGTCGCGAGCTGCAGCGGGTCCGGACCGACCCACAGCGTGCGCTCGTTGAGGTGGGCGACCGAGTCGCCGGCCGCGTTGCGGAGCACGACGAGCTCCCGCACCTGCCCCTTGCGCAGGACGTCCACCACGTCGCTCAGCTCGGTGACGCCGCCGTCGCCGCGGCCGAGCGCCTCCCGCAGCCGGTCGACGACCGCCTCCCGCCGACGCGCGCGGTGCGCCTCCAGCGCCTCGCCGACGCGCCGGGCGAAGACGTCCTCCTTCACGCCCTCGGCGCGGGAGCCGCCTGACACCTCCACGAGGATCTCCCGCGCGGCGTGCCCGAGGTGCTCACGGAGGTACGTCACGGCACGCACGTCGCCGGTGACGAGCACCAGCTCGGGCCGGTACCGCGTGACCACCCGGTCGATCTGCTCCGCCACGGCCTCCGCGTTGCGCTCCCAGGAGTCCTCCGCACGCGCCTGGAAGCGACCCTGCGACCAGCCCCCACCACCGAACTTGTGCAGGACGTCGTGGCCGCCGTCGACCTGGCCGAGCTCGTGGTCCGCGACATGGGACTCGGTGCCGGACCAGGTGAGGTCCGCGCCGGAGCGGTCCACCTCGACGAGCAGGTAGCGCACGGCCTCGTCCGCGGCGCGGACCGCCGGCAGCAGGGACGGGGCGCCGTCGTGGAACGCCTCGTCGCGCACCGGCGGGTCCGCCAGGACCGAGTCGAGCAGGATCGTGGTCCCGGACGCCACGACGTACCGGCCGTGCGGGCCGGGCACGTGGTCGGGCCGGGTCACGACCTCGGCGATCGCCTCAAGGGTGCCGGGCGGGGCCCCTTGCTGCTCGAGCTCGCGCCGCAGGCTGTTCCAGCGGCTCCGTACCTCCCGGTCGCCCGCCTCGTCCGCGCGCGTCGCGTCGAGGACGACGGTGGTGAGCGGGCCGTCGTGGTGGAGCAGGGGCTTGAGCGAGTCGAGCTTCATCGAGCACCTCACGATCGGGTCGCGTGAGCCGGTCGCGCCGGCTCCTCGGTCCCCTCCCACCCTGGTCCACGGGGGCGGCCGGCGCCAGCCCTGGACGTCCCGGATCTGGACCGGACCGGGGTGCCCGGCGGGCGTCAGGCCGACTTCTCCCGCGGGGCGCGCTTGGCGGGTGCCTCGCGGGGCACGATCGTGGGGTTGACGTTCTCCAGGACCGCCTCGCGGGTGATGACGACGCGCGCGACGTCGTCCCGGCTCGGCACGTCGAACATCAGCTGGTGCAGGACCTCCTCGAGGATCGCCCGGAGCCCTCGTGCGCCCGTCTTGCGCTCGAGCGCCTTCTCGGCGATCGCCTCCAAGGCGTCCTCGGAGAACTCGAGCTCGACACCGTCGATCTCGAACATCCGCTGGTACTGGCGCACCAGGGCGTTGCGCGGCTCGGTGAGGATCCGCATCAACGCGCCGCGGTCCAGCATGGCGACGCTCGCGACCACGGGGAGTCGGCCGATGAACTCCGGGATGAGCCCGTAGTTCATCAGGTCCTCCGGGCGCACCTCGGCGAAGAGGTTGCCGCCGTCGAGCGTGCTCTCGACGGACGCCCCGAAGCCGATGCTCCGCTTCATCGCCCGCTTCGCGACGATCTCGTCGAGGCCGGCGAACGCCCCCGCCACGATGAACAGGACGTTCGTCGTGTCGATCTGGATGAACTCCTGGTGGGGGTGCTTGCGACCGCCCTGCGGGGGCACCGACGCCGTCGTCCCCTCGATGATCTTCAGCAGCGCCTGCTGGACGCCCTCCCCCGAGACGTCCCGGGTGATCGACGGGTTCTCGCTCTTGCGGGCGATCTTGTCGATCTCGTCGATGTAGATGATGCCCGTCTCGGCCTTCTTGACGTCGTAGTCGGCGGCCTGGATGAGCTTGAGCAGGATGTTCTCGACGTCCTCACCGACGTAGCCGGCCTCCGTCAGCGCGGTCGCGTCGGCGATGGCGAACGGGACGTTGAGCATCCGCGCCAGCGTCTGGGCGAGGTAGGTCTTGCCCGTGCCGGTCGGGCCGATGAGGAGGATGTTCGACTTGGCGAGCTCGACGTCGTCGCCACCGCTGCTGCGCGCGGCCTCGCCGGCCTGGATCCGCTTGTAGTGGTTGTAGACCGCCACCGCGAGGGACCGCTTCGCCGACTCCTGGCCGATGATGTACTGCTCGAGGAAGTCGAAGATCTCGCGCGGCTTGGGCAGCTCGACCATGCCCACCTCGGTGGCCTCGGCGAGCTCCTCCTCGAT
>JACIXM010000182.1 GCA_014360395.1 Actinotalea sp. | reverse complement strand
GGGAGACGGCGCCCGTCGTCCGGTCGTGCGGGTCGGTCAGCGGGCGCCGAGCGCGTGCTCGAGGGCCAGCTGGTTGAGGCGGACGAAGTGGAAGCCGCGGGCGGCGACGGCCTCGACGTCGAGCTCCTCGAACGCGGAGCGGTCCGCGAGCAGGTCCTCGAGGGTCTCGCCCTCGGCCAGCGTCGGCTGCGCGAGGTCGAGCACGCCGGACGCCTCCAGGGCCTCCTGGACCTCGGGGTCGGCGCGGAACGCCTGCGCCCGCTCCTTGAGCAGGAGGTAGGTCGCCATGTTGGCCGCGGCCGAGTCCCACACGCCCTGCATGTCCTCGGTGCGCGAGGGCTTGTAGTCGAAGTGGATGGGGCCGGTGTACCGGGGGCCGCCGCTGGGGAAGCCGTTCTCCAGCAGGTCGACGGTGGCGAAGGCGGAGAAGAGGTCGCCGTGGCCGAAGACGAGGTCCTGGTCGTACTTGATGGACCGCTGGCCGTTGAGGTCGATGTGGAAGAGCTTGCCCGCCCACAGCGCCTGCGCGATGCCGGTGGTGAAGTTCAGGCCCGCCATCTGCTCGTGGCCGACCTCGGGGTTGAGGCCGACGATGTCGCCGTTGTCGAGCTGGGCGATGAGCGCCAGCGCGTGACCGACGGTCGGCAGGAGGATGTCGCCGCGGGGCTCGTTCGGCTTGGGCTCCAGCGCGATGCGCAGGTCGTAGCCCTTGCTCTTGATGTAGGCGGCCACGGAGTCGATGCCCTCCGCGTAGCGCTCGTGCGCGGCGTAGAGGTCCTTCGCGGCGTCGTACTCGGCGCCCTCGCGACCGCCCCACATGACGAACGTCTTCGCGCCGAGCTCGGCGGCGAGGTCGACGTTCCGCAGGACCTTGCGCAGCCCGTACCGGCGCACCCGGCGGTCGTTGGAGGTGAACGCGCCGTCCTTGAAGATCGGGTGCGTGAAGGTGTTGGTCGTGACCATCTCGACCTCGATGCCGGTGTCCTTCAGGGCCTGGCGGAAGCGGTCGAGGATGCGGTCGCGCTCGGCCTCGTCGGAGCCGAACGGGACGACGTCGTCGTCGTGGAAGGTGACGTACGAGGCGCCGAGCTCAGCCAGGCGGTGGACGGACTCGACCGGGTCCAGGTCGGCGCGGGTCGCGTCGCCGAACTGGTCGCGGGCGGACCAGCCGACGGTCCACAGACCGAACGAGAACCTGTCCTCGGGGGTGGGTGTGCGGACCATGCGGGACTCCTCGTCGAGAGCGGTGGCGGTGCGGGGCGGTGGCCCCGGAGCCATTTGTTATGCGACTGAACTTATCGCTGACGAGCGGGTAGGGTCAAGGGCATGAGCACCGCAGCCGTCGCGCGACCCGCGCGCCAGGAGAGCCTGCGCCACCACAACCTCGGCCTCGTCCTGCGGCACGTGGTCGACGCCGCCCGGCCGGTCTCGCGCGCCGACGTCGCTGCGGCGACCGGGCTCACCCGCGCGACCGTGTCCTCGCTGGTCGACCGGCTGGTCGAGGCCCGCCTCGTCGCCGAGCTGCCGCCCGTCGCCGCGCAGCGGGCGGGCCGGCCGGCGGTCCCGCTCGTGCCCGCCGGCGGCGCCGTCGTCGGCGTGGGTCTGGAGGTCAACGTCGACTACCTCGGCGTGCGCGTGCTCGACCTGACCGGGAGCGTCCTGGCCGAGGAGGTCCGGCACGGGGACTTCCGGCGCAGCGACCCAGCGGAGGTGCTCGCCACCCTGGCGGCGCTCGAGCGCGCCGTCGTCGGCCCGCTGCGGGCGCGCGGCACCGTCGTCACCGGGGTCGCGCTCGCCCTGCCCGGCCTCGTCGACCGGATCACCGGGCCCCTCCGGGTCGCGCCCAACCTCGGGTGGCGTGACGTCGACGTCCTCGCGCTGCTCGCCCGGCACGAGGCGTCCGAGGGGGTCCTGGCCCCGTGGCTGGGCAACGAGGCGAACCTCGCGGCGCGGGCCGAGGCGAGGGCGCGCCGGGCGACGGGTCCCACGAGCTTCGTGTACGTCTCCGGCGAGGTCGGCATCGGTGCCGCCGTCGTCCTGGACGGCGCGATCTTCCCGGGCCGGCACGGCTGGAGCGGGGAGATCGGCCACATGGTGGTCGACCTGGGCTCCGGGACGACGCTCGAGGCGCTCGCCGGCCAGGACGCGATCCTCGACCGGGCCGGCCTGCCGCGCGAGACCCCCGTGGGTGCGCTGTGCGCTGCAGCCGACGCCGGGGAGCCGCGCGTGCTCCAGGCCCTGGCGGTCGCCGGCCGGGCCCTCGGGGTGGCCCTGGCGAACGTGGTCAACATCGTCGACGTGGAGGAGGTCGTCCTCGGTGGCACGCACGCGGTCCTGGCCGACCACCTGCGCGGCCCGCTGGAGGAGGCGCTCGCCCGGCACGTCATCGTGGCGCCGTGGGCGCCGGTCGAGGTGGTCCTCGCGCAGGCGGGGGCGTACCCGGCGCTGACGGGCGCCGCGCTAGCGGTCCTCCAGGCCGTCGTCGACGACCCGGTCGCGTCCGGCGTCGTCGCCGGCTGACCACGCCCGGATTCGTCGTCGCGCGGGCCACCGGGCAGAATCCTGCGGGTGCCGGGAATGGCCCGGCCGACGCCGGTGGTTCCCCAGGGGGTGGCCCGCCGTCGGCGCCCCGGAGGAGGAGTGCTGTGAGCCTGGACCAGCCGCGGGTCGCGATGCTGTCCGTGCACACCTCCCCGCTGGACCAGCCGGGCACCGGCGACGCCGGGGGCATGAACGTCTACATCACCGACCTCGCGCAGGCCCTCGCCCGCCGAGGCGCCCAGGTCGAGATCTTCACGCGCGCCACGAGCTCGCGGCAGCCGGAGGTCGTGCCGATGGCCGACGGCGTCCTGGTCCGGCACGTCCCGGCCGGTCCGTACGAGGGCCTCGACAAGAACGAGCTGCCCGGCCAGCTGTGCGCCTTCTCCGCGGGCGTCCTGCGCGTCGAGGCGGCGCGCCGACCCGGCTGGTACGACGTGGTGCACTCCCACTACTGGCTGTCCGGCCAGGTCGGCTGGCTCGCCGCGGAGCGGTGGGACGTGCCCCTCGTGCACACCATGCACACGCTGGCGAAGGTGAAGAACGCGGCGCTGGCGCCCGGGGACCGGCCCGAGCCGCGCGGGCGCATCATCGGCGAGGAGCAGGTCGTCGCCGCCGCCGACGCCCTCGTCGCCAGCACCGACGAGGAGGCCGCCGACCTCGTCCGCCTCTACGGCGCCGACACCGACGACGTGCACGTCGTCGCGCCCGGCGTCGACCTCGAGCTCTTCCACCCCGACCTCGGCGAACGCGACCCGGCCGCGCCGTCGCGCCTGCTCACCACCGGCCGGCTGGACGAGGCGCGCTTGCGCGCGCGTCGCGCCCTGGGCCTGCCCGCCGACGACCACGTCGTCCTCTTCGCCGGGCGCGTGCAGCCCCTCAAGGCCCCGGACGTGCTCGTCCGGGCGCTCGGCGCGCTGCGGGCCCGCGGCGGGCGGGTACCCCGGCTCGTCGTCCTCGGCGGACCCAGCGGCAACCC
>JACIXM010000181.1 GCA_014360395.1 Actinotalea sp. | reverse complement strand
CCTCCGGGCTGCGCGAGCCCCTGCCGCCCGCCTGACACCGGCCCGCCCAGCCCACGCCGGCCACCTGAGGCCGGCCGCCCCAGCGGTCCCGGGCCGCCGTGCCCACGGCTGTGGACGGGCCGGCGGCCGTGTCGGTGCCCGGCTCTAGCGTCGACCCCGGGACGCACGACCGCTCGGCCGCGCGACCGGCACGGTCATCGCCGCGGTCACCGAAGGGGGCACCCATGCACGACGAGCACACCGCCGTCTCGCTCGAGGCCGTCCGGGACGTCGACGAGGCCCTGCGCTGGTTCCACGCCGGCCGGTCGCTGGACTGGGTCCGGCAGGAGTACGAGCGCCGGTACAACGTCGAGACGACCGCCGCGATGTGGGAGCTCTTCGTGCGCCTGTACGTCGCCCGGGAGCGCACCGCCCGCTCGACGGTGATCCCGTGGGACGTCCGGGAGCACCACCAGTGGTCCGCGCACCTGGCGATGCTGCGGGTCGAGGAGTGGACCCGCGCGGGCCACTGGGTCACGCCGAGCGACGTCACCCGGCACGCCGCCTGGCGCCAGGGCCTGGAGGCCGCCGGGCTCGTCGTCGACTACGACCCGGCCTCGGACGAGGGTTTCGTGCTCGTCCCCCGCCGCGACGGCGTCGACACCGACGTCATCCGCGACCCGTCCCGGCGCTGAGCGGCGCGCAGGCGGCGCGCCCCGCCGGGGACGCGCCACCCGCGCAACCGGATGCGGCGGGCCGTCAGCGGCCGCCGGCCGGGCGCCGCTCCACGCCCGGCCCGACGAGCGCCTCGACCTCGAACAGCGTCGTGGTCCCCGACACCTCGTTGCCCGTGACGAGCAGCGGGGTGCCCGACGGTGACCGGTGCGCCGGGACGAAGGTGATCCCCTCGGCGCCGAGGTCCCCGGCGGCGGCCAGCGCCTCGACACCGTCCCGCTGGACCGAGACGGAGAAGTCCCGGTTGTTGACGTAGGTGACGAACGACGCGCGGCGGGGCACGGTGATGTCGTAGACCATCACGCCGCCGACCCGCTCCAGGCCGATGAAGGCGTACGTCCGACCCCGCACCTCCCCGATCGCGACGCCCTCCGGCTCGGGACCCTTGTCGTCGCTGCGACCCTCGAGGTTGGACTCGCTGTGGTTGGAGTTGAAGAACTCCGGCAGCGTCTCGGCGATGACCCGCTCGAGCTCGTCACCGGAGTCGAGGACGAGCTCGCCGTCGGTCGTCCAGATCGAGAACGACCGCGCGCCGAAGGCGTAGAGGTTCTCGTAGCAGGAGCCGTCCTCGCGCAGACCGTCCTCGAGGGTGACGTTGAGCCGGCCCAGGTCGGCGTTGCCCGTCAGCGCGGCGAGAGGGCTGTCCGCGCAGACCGGCGGCAGGCCGTCGCGGCCGAGGGCGCCGACCCGGGCGCCCTCGACGTAGTCGCCCCACTCGCGCGCGTCGCCCTCGTTCGCGGTCACGAGGTAGGTCTGCCCGCGCGTGGTGTACGCCTCGACGGCGTCCGGCATGTACAGGCCGCGCAGCCCCTCCACCGTGCGGATGTCGATCCGGCCGTCACGGTCGGACGGGTCCAGTCCCGCGCCCGGGACGCCGTGGTCCTTCCAGCCCAGCGGCAGGATCCGCGTCACCGTCGCGCTCGGCAGGTCGACGACGGCGATCGCGTTCGCCTCCTGCAGGGACACGTACGCGGTCGAGCCGCTGATCGTCACGTACTCCGGCTCGAGGTTCGTCGACACCCGACGCTCCTCGTCCAGCACCGGCCCGAACACCCGGACACCCTCCGGGAGCGCCCCCTCGGCGTCGAACGCCCGGAAGTCGGCGATCCGCACCGCGTCCTGCCCGGGCACCCGGACCGCCCGCGGCAGGGCCACCACGCCCACGGAGCCCTCGGGGTCGACGCTGAAGTCAGCGGCCGGCTCCCCCTCGTTCGCGACCACGGCCCAGCGCCCGTCGGCCGAGACGGCGACCATGTCCGGCAGCGCGCCGACGCGGACGGCCCCCAGCGGCACCGGCTCGGCGGCGTTCGCGTCGAAGAAGACCAGCCAGCCGCGCTCGGTCTTGTCCGGGTGCTCCACGGCCACCACGCCCAGGCCGTCCTCGCGCACCGCCAGGGAGTTGGCGCTCGCGCCGGCCGGCACGACCGTGCCGTCGCCGCTGCGCGCGCCCTCCGCGACGAACGCCGCGACCTTCGACGGCGCCGTCGGGTCGGACACGTCCAGGACGTCCACGGCGCCGGCGAGGGCGTTGACCGTGAAGACGCGCTGGGAGCCGGCGTGGAAGACGACGATCTCCGCGGCGCTGCGGTTGAACACGCCGGTCGAGTAGGTGCCGATCGGGGTCAACCCGATCGCGGCACCGGGTGCGGACGTGGCGACAGGCTCCTCGACGACGGCGGCGGCCGGCAGCACGCCGACCAGGGCGGCGGCGACGACGACGGCGCCGGCACGGCAGGCACCTCGGATGGCGGGCACGGGACTCCTCGGGCAGGACGGACAGGTGGACCGCTCGCGACGGTAGGAGCGCGAAATGATCACCAAGAGGCGGCCCGGTGAACGCCCCGTGCCGGCGCGATGACGCCTTCCACACGGGCCGCGAGCGTCGCGCCCGTCCACCGGCGAGTGGGTCCCCGCCCGCGGTCGCGCCGCGAGGGTGGTCCGGTGGGCGGGTGACCCGACTCCGCGCCACCGCCGCGCTCGCCGCCGCCCTGCTCCTGCCCCTCGCCGCCTGCGCCGCGCCCGACGACGCCGCCCGCCCGCAGGCCCGGCTGGAGCGGGAGAGCCCCGCGGGCACCGCCGCCGACGACCCCCGCCCGGGCACCCCGCGCGAGCCGAGTCCGTCCAGCGTCCCGGGCGACCGCGCCGACCTGGTCCCGACCGCCGAGGAGGCGCCGGGCGCGCCCTGGGACCGTCCCGTCGACGCGGCCCTCGGCCCGGGCCTGGACCTGACGGGCCTCGTCGCACCCGACGAGCTCCTCCGCGCGACACGGACCGACCCGACACCCGAGGGCGCGGACGGGACGGCCCTGCTGTTCGCCGCCGCGTGGAGCACCGCCGTGCAGACGGGCGACGGCGCGCCCGTCCTCGCGCTGTCCGCACCGACGTGCGCGTTCTGCGCCTCCGTCGCGGCGAGCGCGGAGGGGGTGCCGCTGAGCGCCGACCTGGAGCTGGTGACCACGGTGTGGCCGGTCACCACGCTGGATCCGACGCAGACCTACCCGTACCGCGTGGCGGTGCTGGGTCTGGAGCACCTGGTCGTGCGCGTGGGGAGCATCGGGGAGGTCCTGCACGTGGAGACGGTCTCCGCACGGCGCCAGCTGGTGCACGTCGCGGTGGACCAGGTCGACGGCCTCTGGACCGTGCACGGGGTCAGCGCGCAGGAGTGGGACGGCCGCAACCCGCTGCTCTCGTAGCGGGGTCGACCGCCCAGGGGACGGCTCACCGACCCTTCGGCGGCGCCCGGCGGTGGCCCCGCTGAGAGCCGCCGGCCATCCCGAGCCCGGGAGTCGGAATGGGTCCAGGCTGGGGCACGGTTGCACCGTGGGTCCGCCCGAGCAGAGGAGTGCCGTGAAGCCGTCGGAGACCGTGAGCACACCGGTCTCCGCCGTCGGCTTCCGCTCCGAGCGCGGCCCGATCCTCGTCGCGCTCATGGTCACCACGGGCCTCATCGCCATCGACGCGACGATCCTCGCGACGGCCGTGCCGACGATCGTCGCGGACCTCGGCGGCTTCGCGAGCTTCCCCTGGCTGTTCTCGATCTACCTGCTGACCCAGGCCGTCTCCGTGCCCCTGTACTCCAAGCTCGCGGACACGGTCGGCCGCAAGCCCGTCGTCCTGCTCGGCATCGGGCTCTTCGCGCTCGGGTCCCTGCTGTGCGCCGTCGCCTGGTCGATGCCGGCGCTCATCGCCTTCCGCGCGCTGCAGGGGCTCGGCGCCGGGGCGGTCCAGCCGATGGCCGTGACGATCGCCGGGGACATCTACAGCGTCGCCGAGCGCGCGAAGGTCCAGGGCTACATCGCGAGCGTCTGGGGTGCCTCGGCCGTCGTCGGCCCGACGCTGGGCGGGGCGTTCGCGCAGTTCCTCACGTGGCACTGGATCTTCCTCGTCAACCTCCCGCTGTGCCTGGCCGCCGCGTGGCTCCTGGTCCGGTTCCTCCACGAGGACGTGCAGCGCCGCTCCCACCGCATGGACTGGGCAGGCGGGCTGCTGCTCACCGGCTCCATGAGCCTGCTGATCCTCGCCCTGCTCGAGGGCGGCCACTCCTGGGCGTGGTCCTCCCCGCAGAGCCTCGGCGCGTTCGGTCTGGGTGCGGCGATGCTCGTCGCCTTCGTGCTCGTCGAGCGGCGTGCCGGCGAGCCCGTCCTGCCCCTGTGGGTGCTGCGGCGGCGGCTGCTCCTGACGACGGCGCTCATCGGGCTGGGCGTCGGCGTCGTCCTCATGGGCGTGACCACCTACGTCCCGACGTACCTCGAGGCGCTGCTGGGCGTCACGCCGCTCGTGTCCGGCCTCGCCCTGGCCGCCCTGACGATCGGCTGGCCGATCGCCGCGACGCTGTCCGGACGCGTCTACCTGCGCATCGGCTTCCGCGCCACGGTCCTCATCGGCATCGGGATCCTCGTGACGGCGGCCAGTGCGCTGGCCGTCACCTCCCGGACGGCGTCCGTCCTCGTCGTGGCGCTCTGCTGCTTCGCCATGGGCCTGGGGCTGGGCCTCATCGCCTCCCCGAGCCTCATCGCCGCGCAGTCGAGCGTCGACTGGGGCGAGCGCGGCGTCGTCACCGGGGCGAACATGTTCGCCCGCGCGATCGGCAGCGCCGTCGGCGTCGCGCTGCTCGGCGCGCTGGTCAACGGGCTGATGCGCGGTCAGGACGCCGTGTCCGACCCCGACCGGTTCGGCGACGCGGCCACCGCGGTCTTCACCACGGTCGCCGCCGTGTCGGCCCTCCTCGTGGTCGCCGCGCTGGCCATGCCCCGGCACGACCGGCCTAAGGTCACGTCATGACGCACCCGATCCGCATCGCGGTCCAGCTTCACCCTCAGCACGCCGAGTACGCCGACATCCGCGACGCCGTCCTGCGCGCCGAGGACCTCGGCGTCGACGCGATCTTCAACTGGGACCACTTCTTCCCCCTGTACGGGGACCGCGACGGCAAGCACTTCGAGTGCTGGACCATGCTCGGCGCCTGGGCGGAGCAGACCAGCCGCGTCCAGATCGGTGCGCTGGTCAGCTGCAACTCCTACCGCAACCCCGACCTCCTCGCGGACATGGCGCGGACCGTCGACCACATGTCCGGCGGCCGGCTCGTCCTCGGCATCGGTGCCGGCTGGTTCCGCAAGGACTACGAGGAGTTCGGCTACGAGTTCGGGACCGCCGGCTCCCGCATCGCCGACCTCGCCGCGGCGATGCCCCGCATCACCGCCCGCCTCGCGGCCGGCAACCCCGCGCCCACGCGAAAGATCCCCGTGATGATCGGCGGCGGCGGCGAGCGCAAGACGCTGCGGGTCGTGGCCCAGCACGCGGACATCTGGCACAGCTTCGGCGACGTGGAGACCCTCACGCGCAAGAGCGCGATCCTCGACGACCACGGCACCGCGGTCGGCCGGGACGCGTCCGTCATCGAGCGGTCCGTCGAGGTCGACGCGCCGCCCGCGGAGCAGGCCGAGGCCCTCGTCGCCGCCGGCGCGACGCTCTTCACCCTCGGGGTCAACGGCCCGGGCTACGACCTGTCGTTGGCCGAGCAGTGGGTGCGCTGGCGGGACGCCCGAGCGGCGGACGGCCCGACCGGCTGACGCAGCCGCCGCGGCCGCCCCGTCAGCGCAGGCCGGACGCCTCGAGCACCCACCAGCCGCCGAGCACGGCCGCCCCGACGCACACGGCCAGGAACACCCCGACCCACACCAGCGCCGGCACGCGCGTGAGGCCGGCGAGCACGTCGGCGTCGGACGCCCCCCGCCTGCCCCGACGCCGCTCGCGCCGGCGCGACGTCTGCAGCTCGAGCACCGCCCGGGGCGCGCCCAGCAGCAGGAACCCGGTGACCGCGTACGCGGCGGCGACCTGCCACGACGACGGCGCCCAGGACGTGAGCGCGACGAGCGCCACGCCCGCGACGAGCACGACCCACAGCCCGTACCAGTTCCGGATCTGCAGCAGCACGAGCGCAAGGACCACGAGCAGCGCCCACAGCACGCCCACGGCGTAGCCCCGGGACAGCAGCCACGCCGCGCCCAGGCCGAGCACGGCCGGCCCCGGGTACCCCGCGAACGCCGTCGCCACCATCCCCGGGCCGCGCGGCCGACCCACGGACACGGTCAACCCCGAGGTGTCCGAGTGCAGGCGGAACCCCTGGAGGCGGCGCCCGGTGAGCACG
>JACIXM010000180.1 GCA_014360395.1 Actinotalea sp. | reverse complement strand
GGCCGGGCCGAACCAGGCGGCGGCCCAGGGCCGCGCGGCCGGGCGGGGCCGGCGCAGGGCGCCTCCGGCGCGGGCCGGGGTGGGGGCCGCGGGGCGCGGCGGGCCGTCACGGGGACGGCGGTCGGCTCAGCGGCCGAGCATGCCCCGGCAGCACATTCGCGGGGTGGCCGGGGCCACGCCGGGAAGGAGCATGCTGCGGGTCGTCATGCGGACATGGAAGCACGCCCCGGCGCGATCTCCCGCACCCTGCGCCCCTGCTGTGAGCGACCTCACGGCCGCTCGCACGGCGGACGCCGGGAGTAATCCGGCCCTGTGCGCGGTTCACTACTGACGTGACCGCTCTCGTGCAGACCACCGACCTCGGCCTCGCCGCGGCCGCAGCCTCCACGGACGGCGGCGGCCTCGGGCGCCAGGCCCTGCTCCTCGCCGTGCTGCTGCTCGTCGCCGCGGCGGTCGGCCTCCTCGTGCGCCGACGGGACGGCCGGTTCCGCGCAGCCGACGGAGCCGAACGCGTCGACCCCGCGGAGCTCGGTGCGGCGCTCGGCGCCCACCGCACCTTCCTGCAGGTGTCGGCCGCGACCTGCGCGACGTGCCCCCAGGTGGCCCGCGTGCTGGACGACGTCGCCGCACGGCACGACGGCGTCACGCACGTGGAGATCCGTGTCGAGGACCACGACGCCCTGACGCGCCGCCTGGGCGTCCTGCGCACCCCGACCGTGCTGCTCCTCGACGCCGACGGCGTCGTGCTGTCCCGCACGTCCGGCCCCCTGCGCCCGGACCAGGCCCGTGCAGCCCTGGCCGCCGACGACCTGAATGCCGTCGCGGCCCGCTGACGCCCCGCCTCGACACCGCCCCCGCCCGAACCCGCAGGAGCCCTCGTGACGACGCCCGGCCCCACCGACTCCCCCCTCGCGCACCCCGGCACCGGCATCGACCCGCGGGGCCCGCGCTTCGGCGCCGCCGTGACGACCGTCCTGCTGGCGGCGACCCTGCTCGCCGCGGGGACGACGGCCGGGACCGTTCTGCTCGCCGTGGCCGTCGCGCTCTTCGTCGTCGGCGTGGCGCGCGGCGCGCAGGGCTCGGTCCAGGGCGTCCTGTACCGCCGGCTCGTGCGGCCGCGCCTGGGTCCCCCGAGCCATCTGGAGGACCCGGCGCCGCCGCGGTTCGCGCAGCTCGTCGGGCTGCTCGTGACCGGCGCCGGCCTCGTGCTCGCCCTGGTCGGCGTCCCGGGCGCCGTCGCGGTGGCCGCCGGGATCGCGCTGGTCGCGGCATTCCTCAACGCGGCGTTCGGGCTGTGCCTCGGCTGCGAGATGTACGTCCTGCTGCGCCGCCTGCGCCCGGCGACCTGACCGCGGCCCTCAGCACTCGACGACGTTGACGGCCAGGCCGCCCTCGCTCGTCTCCTTGTACTTGCTCGACATGTCCTGACCGGTCTGGCGCATCGTCTCCACGACCGTGTCGAGGGACACCAGGTGCGTGCCGTCCCCGTGCAGCGCGAGCAGCGCGGCGCTGACCGCCGTCGACGCCGCGATCGCGTTGCGCTCGATGCAGGGGATCTGCACCAGGCCGCCGACCGGGTCGCAGGTCAGCCCGAGGTGGTGCTCGATCGCGATCTCCGCCGCGTTCTCCACCTGCTGGGGAGTGCCGCCGCGGACCGCGCACAGCGCGCCGGCGGCCATCGCGCAGGCGGAGCCCACCTCGG
>JACIXM010000018.1 GCA_014360395.1 Actinotalea sp. | reverse complement strand
CTCATGGGGCGCAACGGCGCCGGCAAGACGTCGCTCCTGTGGGCGCTGCACGGGGCCGGCCCCCGCAGCGCGGGACGGGTGGGCGTGGGCCCGGACGGGGCAGACCCCACCGGGCTCGCCCCGCGGCAGCTCCGCGCGCAGGTCGCCCTGGTACCCCAGGACCCGCAGACGCTCCTGTACCTGCCGACGGTCGAGGCCGAGTGCGCCGAGGGTGACCGGCAGGCGGGCGCCCCGCCGGGGACGACCGCGGCGCTGCTGCGGCGCCTCACCGGTCCCGTCCGTCCCGACGCCCACCCCCGGGACCTGTCCGAGGGCCAGCGGCTGGGGCTGGTGCTCGCGCTCCAGCTCGCCGCCCGACCCCGGGTGCTGCTGCTCGACGAGCCGACCCGGGGCCTGGACTACGCCGCGAAGCGGCACCTGCGGGACGCCCTGGCGGCGCACGCCGCCGACGGCGGCGCCGTGGTCCTGTCCAGCCACGACGTGGAGTTCGTGGCCGAGTGCGCCGACCGTGTCGCCGTCCTGGCGGACGGGGAGCTCGTGGCCGAGGGCACGGCGCGTGAGGTGCTCGTCGCGTCGCCGACCTTCGCCCCGCAGGTCGCCCGGATCCTCCACCCGGCGGAGCTGCTGACCGTGGGCGACGTCGCGGCGACCCTCGCGGTGACGGCGTGAGCACGGCGGACCCGTCCGTCGTCGCCGTCCGGCCGCGGACCGCGATCGCCCTGGCGGTCGCCTCCGTGACCGGTCTGCTCGCCTTCACCTGGCCGCTGCTCGTGACGCCGGGCTCCGTGCTCGCCGACGGCACGCAGGCACCCCTGGTCCTCGCCCTCGTCGTCGTCGGGGTGCTGGCGGTCGTGCTGACGGCGCTGACCGACGGGGCGATCGACGCGAAGGGGGTCGCGGTGCTGGGTCTGCTGTCCGCCGTCGGGGCGGTCGTGCGGCCCCTGTCCGCGGGCACCGCCGGTGTCGAGCTCGTGTTCGTCGTCATCGTCCTGGGCGCGCGGGTCCTCGGACCGGGTTTCGGCTTCGCGCTCGGCTCCACGACGCTCCTGACCTCCGCGCTCCTGACCGGCGGGGTCGGTCCGTGGCTGCCGTTCCAGATGCTCGCGGCGTCCTGGGTGGGGCTCGGCGCGGGGCTCCTGCCCCGCGGTGTCCGCGGTCGCCGCGAGGTGCTCCTCGTGGCGGCGTACGGCGCCGTCGCCGCCCTGGGGTTCGGGATCCTCATGAACCTCGCGTTCTGGCCCTTCCAGCTGGGCTCGGCGACGGCGCTGTCCTTCGTGGCCGGGGCCCCGGTGGTCGAGAACCTCGGCCGCTTCGCCGCGTACACCCTCGCGACGTCCCTGGGCTGGGACGTGGGGCGCGCGATCACCACGGTGATCGGCGTGCTGCTGCTCGGCCACCCCCTCCTGGTGGCCCTGCGGCGCACCGCCGTGCGCGCGGCGTTCCGGCCCGCTGCGCGTGTCCTGCCCGCCGCCGCGACGCCGCCCCGTCCACCCGCGGCCTGAACCGGGGCGCGGCGACGCGCCCGTTCGGGCGACACGCCCGGGACGTCTCCGCCGGCCGTCCACCGACTCGTGCACACGGGCCCCGCGGCGTCCACAGTCCCGACCTGCGACGACGCCCGAACCTGTGGACAACCACCACCACCTCTGGGGGTGAAGCGGAATGTCGCCACTACATCTAGTGGTTGCACGGGTGTAAGTTCGATCCACGCGAGGAGCTCCCGCCCCCGCCCACCGCGACAGCCCGGCGCCGACGCACGGATCCCGTGATCGCCCGGCCGGCGTCTCGGAGCACCGGCGGTGGGCACGCGGGAGCAGTGGGACAGCAGACAGACCAGCACCAGACCAACGTCGCCGCGTGACGCGCGCGACCGCCTCCGGGAGGACCACATGACAGAGACGTCGGAGAGCACCGGACGATCCGGTGGGCGCGCCGCGAAGGGGCGCAAGCGCGGCCTGACTGTCGGGCGGGTCTTCACGACCCCCGGCGTGCACCCGTACGACGAGGTCACCTGGGAGCGACGCGACGTCGTCCAGACCAACTGGAAGTCCGGCGAGACGATCTTCGAGCAGAAGGGCGTCGAGTTCCCCGACTCGTGGTCGATGAACGCCACCACGATCGTCACCACGAAGTACTTCCGCGGAGCGGTCGGCACCCCCGCCCGCGAGTGGAGCCTCAAGCAGCTCATCGACCGCGTCGTGCTGACCTACACCAAGGCGGGCCGCGACCACGGCTACTTCGCCTCGGACGAGGACGCCACGGTCTTCGAGCACGAGCTCACGTGGATGCTGCTGCACCAGGTGTTCTCCTTCAACAGCCCGGTGTGGTTCAACGTCGGCACGCCGTCGCCGCAGCAGGTCAGCGCCTGCTTCATCCTCTCCGTCGACGACACGATGGAGTCGATCCTCAACTGGTACCGCGAGGAAGGGATGATCTTCAAGGGCGGCTCGGGCGCGGGCCTGAACCTCTCGCGCATCCGGTCCTCCAAGGAGCTCCTGTCCTCCGGCGGCACCGCCAGCGGTCCGATCTCCTTCATGCGCGGCGCGGACGCCTCGGCAGGGACGATCAAGTCCGGTGGCGCGACCCGCCGGGCGGCGAAGATGGTCGTCCTCGACGTGGACCACCCGGACATCGAGGAGTTCGTCGAGACGAAGGCGCGCGAGGAGGACAAGATCCGCGCCCTGCGCGACGCCGGCTTCGACATGGACCTGGGCGGCAGGGACATCGTCTCGGTCCAGTACCAGAACGCGAACAACTCCGTCCGCGTCAGCGACGAGTTCATGCAGGCCGTCGAGAACGGCACGTCCTTCGGCCTGCGGGCCCGCAGCGACGGCTCGGTCATCGAGACGGTCGACGCCAAGGACCTCTTCCGGAAGATCGCCCAGGCGGCCTGGGAGTGCGCCGACCCCGGCCTGCAGTACGACGGCACGATCAACGACTGGCACACGAGCCCGGAGTCGGGTCGGATCAACGCCTCCAACCCCTGCTCGGAGTACATGCACCTGGACAACTCCTCGTGCAACCTCGCCTCGCTCAACCTCCTGAAGTTCCTGCGTGAGGACGACAGCTTCGACGTCGAGCGGTTTGAGAAGGCCGTCGAGCTCGTCATCACGGCGATGGACATCTCGATCTGCTTCGCCGACTTCCCCACCGAGCCGATCGGCGAGACCACGCGGGCCTTCCGCCAGCTGGGCATCGGGTACGCCAACCTCGGTGCCCTGCTCATGGCGACCGGCCACGGCTACGACTCCGACGGCGGCCGGGCCCTCGCCGCCGCGATCACGTCGCTGATGACCGGTACGGCGTACAAGCGCTCCGCCGAGCTCGCCGGCGTCGTCGGCCCGTACGACGGGTACGCCCGCAACGCGGAGGCGCACCAGCGCGTCATGCGCAAGCACGCGGCGGCCAACGACGACGTCCGCACCCTGCACTCGATGGACGCCGCGATCCACACGGCCGCCACCCGGGTCTGGTCCGAGGGCAACCGGATCGGCGCCACGAACGGCTGGCGCAACGCCCAGGCCTCGGTGCTCGCCCCGACCGGGACCATCGGCTTCATGATGGACTGCGACACCACGGGCGTGGAGCCGGACTTCTCCCTGGTGAAGTTCAAGAAGCTGGTGGGCGGCGGCTCGATGCAGATCGTCAACCAGACGATCCCGCGGGCGCTGCGCCGACTCGGCTACGCCGAGGAGACCGTCGAGGCGATCGTCGAGTACATCGCCGAGCACGGGCACGTCGTCGACGCCCCCGGTCTCAAGCCGGAGCACTACGAGGTGTTCGACTGCGCCATGGGCGAGCGGGCGATCTCCCCGATGGGTCACGTGCGGATGATGGCGGCGGTCCAGCCGTTCATCTCCGGCGCCATCTCCAAGACCGTCAACCTGCCGGAGACGGCCACGGTCGACGACATCGAGGACATCCACTTCCAGGCCTGGAAGATGGGCATCAAGGCGCTGGCCATCTACCGCGACAACTGCAAGGTCGGTCAGCCGCTGTCCGACGCGAAGGCGAAGAAGGCCGACGCGCCGGTCGAGACGGCGCCCGTCGCCGAGACCGCTGCCCCCGCCCGGGCCACGCGCAAGCGTCTGCCCCGCCAGCGGACCTCCGTCACCACGTCGTTCACCGTGGGGGGCGCGGACGGGTACCTCACCGCGGGCTCCTACCCCGGGGACGGCCTCGGCGAGCTCTTCCTCAAGCTCGGCAAGCAGGGCTCCACGCTCGCCGGCGTCATGGACGCCTTCTCCATCGCGGTCTCGGTGGCGCTGCAGTACGGCGTCCCGCTGGAGACGTACGTGCAGAAGTTCACCAACATGCGCTTCGAGCCGGCCGGCATGACGGACGACCCGGACGTGCGCATGGCGCAGTCGATCATCGACTACGTGTTCCGCCGTCTGGCCCTGGACTACCTGCCGTTCGAGACCCGCTCGTCACTGGGGATCCACACGACCCAGGAGCGGGCGCGTCAGCTCGAGACGGGCGTCTACGAGCCGGTCGAGGACGACCCGGAGCTGGCCCCGGCCGCGCAGGCACCCACGGCCCCCGCGGCGCCGGCCGAGACGAGCACGCCGGCTGCGCCGCAGACCCCGGCGGCGTCCTCGGACCCGGTGCTGGCCGCCGCACCCGCGGCGCGCACGGTCGACGCCTCGGTGCACTCCTCGGCCGAGCTCTTCGAGCTCCAGCAGGGTCGCACCGCGGACGCGCCGCTCTGCATGAACTGCGGGATCAAGATGCGGCCCGCCGGCTCGTGCTACGTCTGCGAGGGCTGCGGCAGCACCAGCGGCTGCAGCTGAGGTCC
>JACIXM010000179.1 GCA_014360395.1 Actinotalea sp. | reverse complement strand
GAGCGGCGCGGTCGCGGGGGCGACCGCCCTGGCCGAGGTGCTGACCGGGACCGTCCTCGCGCTCGTCGTGCTCTTCTTCCTGCTGCGGGACCACCGCACCATCTGGCAGTTCATCCTGCGGCCGCTGCCCCCTGGTCAGCGCGTCCGGGCCGACCGGATCGGCGAGAACGCGGTCGAGGTGCTCGGCGGCTACGTGCGCGGCGTGGCGATCATCGCCTTCGTCGACGCGTTCTTCATCGGGCTCGCGCTGGTCGTCCTGGGCGTGCCGCTCGCGCTGCCGCTGGCGGTGCTGGTGTTCATCGGCGCGTTCATCCCGATCCTGGGTGCCACGCTCGCCGGGACTTTCGCGACCCTCGTCGCCCTGGTCTCCGACGGGCCCGTGACGGCGCTCATCGTGCTCGCCGTGGTCATCGGCGTGAACCAGCTCGAGGGCAACTTCCTCGAGCCCGTCGTGCTGGGTCGCACGCTGCACCTCCACCCGCTCGCCGTCCTGCTCGCCCTGACCGCCGGGACGATCCTCTCCGGGATCGTCGGCGCCCTCCTCGCCGTCCCGCTGGCCGCGGTCGCCTGGACGGTGGTCAGCGCCTGGAACGCGACGGACGGCGGCGAGGAGGAGCTCGAGCCGGAGCGCGACGACGGCGGTCGTCCGGCCCGCGCACCGGAGGGTGCCACCGCCCGCGCCTAGGCTGGTCCGGTGAGCACGACCGCCGGGGACGCCAGGGTGCGCGTCGACGCCTGGGCGTGGGCTGTCCGCCTCTTCCCGACGCGCTCCGCAGCGGGCGCCGCATGCCGGGCGGGCCACGTCCGCGTGGACGGTGACCGCGCCAAGCCCGCCACGCTCGTCGGACCCGGGGCGGAGGTCCGCATCCGCGTGCGCGGCCAGGAGAAGCTCGTCGTCGTCCGCCGCACGCTCGTCAAGCGGGTGGGCGCCGCCGTCGCGGTCGAGTGCTACGAGGACCGCACGCCACCGCCGCTGCCGCGCGCGGAGATGCCGCTCCTCCCGCGAAGGGACCGCGGAGCCGGCCGGCCGACCAAGAAGGAGCGGCGCGAGATCGAGCGGCTCCGCGGGCACTGATCCCGAGCCACCCGGCGGGAGGTCACCCGACGAGGCGCAGGAACTCCTCCAGCAGCGGGCCGGCGGTCGTGGAGCCGTAGTCGCCGTCCTCGACGAGGACGGCCACGGCGAGGTCGCCCTGGATGCCGATCATCCACGCGTGGTTCGCCAGGCCCTCGCCGGAACCGAACTGCGCGGTGCCCGTCTTCGCCAGGACCGGCTCCCCGGGGACGTCCGCCAGGAACGTGGCGCCGCCCTCGGTGACGACGGCGCGCAGGAGCTCCCGCAGGGCCTCGGCCTCGGCCTCGGTCAGGGGCTCGGCACCGGGGTCCGGGGCTGCCGGGGCGTCCGCGAGGAGCCGGGGCACGACGGTCCCGCCCCGGGCGACCGACGCCGCGACGGTGGCCATCGCCAGCGGCGAGGCCTGGACCCGGCCCTGCCCGATCATGGCCGCGGCGTGGTCGGTGCCGCTGCCGTCCGCCGGGACGGCGCCGGTGAACGCGGGGAAGCCGAGCTCCGCGTCCGTCCCCAGGCCCAGGGACGCCGCTGCGGCGGCCAGCGCGGCGGGCGGTGCCTGGTCCCGCGACCCGATGAACGCGGTGTTGCACGAGTGCGCCATCGCGGTGACCAGGGTGATCGAGCCGGTCGCCGCGTCGGGGTACCCGGGGTAGTTGCGGAACGCGCGGCCGTCGACGGTCGCGGTCGTCGGACAGTCCATGGTCGCCTCGGTCGAGGCCCCGGCGCGCAGCAGTGCCAGCGCGCTGACCACCTTGAAGACGGAGCCGGGCGCGTAGGTGCCCAGCGTCGCCGTCGCGTAGCCGTCGCTGCCCGGGCCGCTGGCCAGCGCGAGCACGTCGCCGGTGGAGGGCCGCAACGCGACGATCGCGCTGGGGGACGGCACCGGGTCCAGGACGGTCTCCGCCGCGTCCTGGACGGCCGGGTCGAGGGTCGTCGCGAGGGGGGCGCCCGGCCGGGGCGCGCGGGCGTACAGCTGCCGCTGCGTCCCGTCCTCGGTCCGGGCGGACACGGTCAGCCCGGGCGTCCCGCGCAGCTGCTCGTCGTACTGGCGCTGCAGGCCGGACAGGCCCGTCACGTCGCCGGGCCGGAGGGCACCGTCGGAGGCCTCGACGAGCTCTGCCGTCGCCGGCCCGGCGGTGCCCAGCACCGCGCGGGCGAAGCGGCGCGTCGGTGCGAGGGGGAGCGTGTCCTCGACCGCGAGCGCACCGTCGACCGCGCGGAACGCCTCGAGGTCGACGCCCGGCTCCGCCGCGCGCACGACGAGCGCCTCGACGAAGGCTCGCTCGCCCGCCGCGGCGACGCGGTCCGCGTACGCCTCGGGGTCCAGGCCGAGGACCTCGGCGACCCGGCGCGCGGCGTCCGGCTGCTCCGCCGCGACCCGCGTCTTGTCGACCCCGAGGCGCAGGACGGGGCGGTCCTCGACGATCGCCACGCCCCCGGCACCGAGCACGTCCGCGCGTTCCGCAGGCTCCCACGACGTCGCGAGCACCTCGCCGGGCCGCAGGTCGGGCGCCACGAGTGCGGTCGACCACCGCACCTGCCAGGCGTCCTCGACGAGCGTCAGGTCCGCGGGCACGTCGTAGGTCCAGTCCTCCTCGCCCGTGGGGTCCAGGTCCCAGTGGTGCCGCAGCACGGCGCCGGCGGTGGCCCCGTCCTCGGCCACGGTGACGTCGACGACGTCGACCGTCGGCCGCAGGGGCTCCAGCGCGGCGGTCGCGGTCGCGACCTGCTCGGACGGGTCGACGCCGGCCGTCTCGCCGAGCGGGACGTCGGTGAGGTCCCCGGTGGCGAGGCCGCGCGCGAGGGCCGCCGCGGCGTCGTCGGGCGCGGGTGGGGGTGCGGAGCACGCGCCCAGCGGGAAGGCCATCGCGGCCAGGAGCACGACGGCGAGTCGGCGGGTCCGGGCCCGGCCGGGCGCGCGGTGCGACGGACGGACGGAACGTGCCACTGCTGCCCCCTGGTGCACCTCGGTGATCGTCAGGAGGCTAGCGCGCCCCGGCGGAGGTCAGGCCGCGCCCGGGAACCAGTTCACAGGCCCCGCGATGCGGACGCCGACCGTGTCGCCCTCGGGCATCTCGCCCTGGGTCCGGCAGAGCACCGGCAGCAGGACGTCCCCGGGGCACCGGACCTCGAGCGCGACGCTGGCGTCGTGGCCGTAGAAGTACCGGTCGACGACGCGCGCCATCAGCCCCTCGCCCTCCGGGACGAGGTGCACCTGCTCGGGTCGCAGGACCGCCCGGCCGACCCCGTCGGCGGCGGCCTGCGCGAGCGGCAGGTGGCCCAGCGGCGTCCAGACGACGCCGTCGCGGACCGTCGCGGGGATGACGACGGCCTCGCCGACGAACCGCGCGACCTCGACGTCGCGGGGGAAGCGGTAGACCTCCTTCGGCGTGCCCGCCTGGACGACGACGCCGTCGCGCATCACCGCGACGACGTCGGCCGTGGACAGCGCCTCCTCCTGGTCGTGCGTGACCAGGACGGCGGTGGCCCCGGCGGCGTGCAGGGCGGCGCGGACGTCGGCGCGGACGTTCGCCCGCAGCGCGGCGTCGAGCGCGGAGAACGGCTCGTCCAGGAGCACGACGTCGGGCTGCGGGGCCAGTGCCCGGGCGACGGCGACCCGCTGCTGCTGCCCGCCGGAGAGCTGGGCGGGCATCCGGTCCTCGTACCCGCGCAGGCCGACGAGCTCGAGCAGCTCCCCGACGCGGGCGCGGCCGGTGCGACGCGCGCCGCGACCCCCGCGCAGGCCGAAGGCCACGTTCTCGGCGACGGTCAGGTGCGGGAACAGCGCGCCCTCCTGCGGCACGACGGCGACCCGGCGCTTCTCCGGGGCGACGTGGGTCCCCGGGCCGGTGACCTCGCGCCCGGCGAGGACGACGGAGCCGCCGTCCGCCCGCTCGAAGCCGGCGACGACGCGCAGCAGGGTCGTCTTGCCGCAGCCGGACGGTCCGAGGACGGCCGCGAGCCGGCCGGACGGGACCTCCAGGTCCACGCCCCGCAGCACGGGCTGGTCACCGAACGCCTTGGTGACGCCGCGGATCTGCAGGTGGCTCATCGCTGCGCCCCTCCTTCCGGGCTGTCGGGGCCGGTCGACCCCGTCGGTCGGGTCGGTCCGAGGACCGCCACGGTGATCGGGGCCACGGCCGGCGCCGGGGCCTCGGCGGCCGTCGTGCGGCTGACCACCCGCGTCTGGACCCGCGTCAGCAGGATCGCGGGGACGATCGCCAGCAGCACGAGCGCCGCCGCGTACGGTGCAGCCGCAGCGTAAGCACCCGATCCGGTCTCGGTCCACAGGCGGGTGGCCAGGGTGTCCATGCCGGTCGGGCGCAGCAGCAAGGTCGCGGGCAGCTCTTTCATCGCTGTCAGGAGAACCAGCGCAGCCCCCGTGGCGATTCCCGGCCCGGCGAGCGGCACGGTGACACGCCGCAGCGTCGCCCACGACCCCAGGCCCAGCGAGCGGGAGACCTCCTCCAGCCGCCGCGGGCTCTGCGCCACGCTCGCCCGGACGGCGCCCACCGCCGCGGGCAGGAACAGCACGGCGTAGCCGAGCACGAGCAGCGGCACCTCCTGGTAGATCGGCTGGAGGTAACGCACCCCGAGGAACACCAGCGCGAGGGCGACGACGACGCCCGGGAGGGCGTGACCGGCGTAGGTGGCCTGCTCCAGGACGCGTGCCGAGCGCCCGGAGTGGCGCGCCGCGAGGATCCCGACGGGGATCGCGAGTGCGGTGGTGACCACGGCGCCGAGGACTGCGACGACGACGGTGGCGGTCGCCGCGTCGGTGAGCCGGCCCAGGTCCAGCCGCGCCGAGGAGCCGACGCTCAGCCAGTACAGGAGGGTCCCGGCCGGGAAGGCCAGGGAGACGCCGACGACGCCGACGCATGCCAGCGCCGCCGCCGGCTTCCACCGGCCGAGCCCGACCGGCGCGGCCGTGCGCGCCACACCCGACCCGACGCGGGCCTGCCCGGCCCGGCCGCGGCTGCGGGCCTCGCCGACGGTGATCGCGATCGTCAGGACCACGAGCAGGAGCGACAGCACGGCCGCGGGCGTCCGGTCGAAGCTCGAGCGGTAGGAGTCGTGGATGACGCGCGTGAACACGTCGTACCGCAGGAGCGAGGGGGCGCCGAAGTCCGAGAGCGCGTACAGGGCGACCAGCAGCCCACCGGCCGCGGCCGCGGGCCGGATCTGCGGGATCGTCACGCGCAGGAAGGTCGTCAGGCTGCTGCGGCCGAGGGACCGGGAGACCTCCTCCAGGCTCGGGTCCGCCCGGCGCAGCGCGGCGACCACGGGCAGGTAGACGTACGGGTAGGTGCACGCCACCAGGACCAGGAGGGTGCCCCAGAACCCGGCCAGGTTCGGGAAGGTCGAGATCCACGCGTACGCGGCGACGTAGCTCGGCACGGCGAGCGGCAGGGCGGCGACGACGCCGAAGGTCCGTCGGACGGGCAGGTCGGTGCGGGTGGTGAGCCACGCCAGGCCGATGCCGATGACCAGGCAGGCGGCCGTGACCGCCGCCGTCAGGCCGAGGCTGCGCAGCACGAGGCGCAGGGTGCGCTCCCGGACGACGATCTCCCACGCGGTGGCCCACCCGCTCTCGCCGGCGCGGACCACGAGGTACGCCAGCGGCAGCAGGGCGACGAGCGCAGCGATCGTCGCAGGCGCGACGAGGAGGGCCGGCGGGCGCTCCCGGACCGGCCCCCCTCGCGGGACGCGTCTGAGGCTCAGGTCAGCCCCACCTCGTCGAGGAGGGCGAGCGTCCGGTCGAGCGACTCGAGGTCGTTGAGGTCGATCCGGTTGCCCTGCAGCTCGCTCAGCGGCGGCAGGTCGAAGACGGCCGACTCCACGCCCTCCACGACCGGGTACTCCGCGGTCTCGTCCGCGAAGTACTGCTGGATCTCGTCGGACAGCAGGAAGGCGATCGCCCGGGCGGCCGCGTCGGGCTGGTCCGTGCCGGCGATGACGCCGGCGCCTGCGACGTTGATGAGCGCGCCGGGGTCGTCGTTGTCGAGGAAGTGGATCCGGGCGTCGACGTTCTCCTCGCCGACCTCGGCCGCGCGCTGGTACCAGTAGTAGTGGTTGATCAGGCCGAGGGCGACCTGCCCGGCATCGACCGCGTCGAGCACCGCGATGTTGTTCTCGTACGCCTGCGGGTCCTGGGCGGCGAACGCCTCGAGCCACTCGCGGGCGCCGTCCTCGCCCCGGTCGACGCGCAGGGCGGTCACGAAGGCGTGGAAGCTGGCGTTGCTGGGGGCGAAGCCGATCTTGCCCTCCCACTGCGGCTCGAGGAGCTGGTCGATCCCCGTGATGCTGTCGATCTCCGGCACCTGCTCGGGGTCGTAGGCGAGGACCCGGGCGCGTCCGGAGGTCGCCACCCAGCGCCCTTCGCTGTCGCGGTAGTCCTCGTCGACGAGGTCGAGGACCTCCTGGTCGAGCGGGGTGAGCATGCCGGCGTTCCCGAGCGCGCCGAGCGCGCCGGCGTCCTGGCCGAAGAAGAGGTCGGCGTCGGTCGCCTCGCCCTCCTCCAGCAGCTGCGCGGCAAGCTCGCTCGTCCCGGCGTAGCGCACCCGCACGGGGATGCCGACGGCGTCCTCGAGCTGGTCGAGCACCGGGCCGACGAGGTTCTCGTTGCGGCCGGAGTAGATGACGAGGGTGCCGTCGGTGTCCTCGCCGGCGGCCGGGTCTCCGGCGCCGGAGCCGCAGGCGGCGAGCGTGGCGGTGACGGTGAGGACGGCGGCGGGGAGGGCGAGTCGCGAACGGCGCACGCGTGCTCCTGGTGGTCTGGACCCGGGGGTCGGTGGGTGGGCTGCACCTCGTCGTGCCGGCGCCGGTCGGCGGCCGGGACGAGAGTAGGTGAGGCATGCCTAACCTCCAAATCCGTCCGTCCCCGCGCTCAGCCCGCAGCGGGGCCCGTGCGGCGGGACCGCCGAGCCCCGGATAGCGTGGGAGGCGACCACCACGCGCGAAGGAGCACGATGAGGGGCGCCGACCAGGCACGCCGGACGACCACGGCCTACATCTCCCTGTTCGACCTGTTCTCGGTCGGCGTCGGCCCGTCGTCGTCCCACACCGTCGGCCCGATGCGGGCCGCCCGCGCCTTCGCCCGCCGGCTGCGGGCGGACGGCCTGCTGGAGCGGGTCGACCGGGTGACGTGCGTGCTGTACGGATCGCTCGGGGCGACCGGCCTCGGGCACGGGACCCCGGACGCCGTCGTCGCCGGTCTGGCCGACCTGGACCCCGCCACCTGCGACCCGGACGACGTCCGGGGGGCCTGGGCGCGTCGCCCCGCCGAGGGGGAGGCGGCCGACGACGTGCTGCTGCTCGCCGGCGAGCGTCCCGTCCCCTTCCCGCGGGAGGCGGTCGCGCTGGCCCCGCGGACCCGGCTCCCCGGGCACCCCAACGCGCTGAGCCTCCTGGCCTGGCGCGACGGCGAGCCGCTGCCGGTGCGGGAGGAGACCTGGTACTCGGTGGGCGGTGGCTTCGTCGTCCGTGAGGGCGCCACGGTCGACGACGAAGAGCCTGCCCGCCCCGTCCCGTACCCGTTCGAGACCGCGGACGAGCTCCTCGCGACGTGCGCGCAGACCGGGCTGGACGTCGCCGGGGTCGCGCGCGCCAACGAGGACGCGCTGCACGGGGCCGAGGCCGTCCAGGCGCGGCTCGACGCGATCTGGCAGGGGATGGCGACCTGCGTCGACCACGGCCTGCGGGCCTGCGGGACGCTGCCCGGTGGGCTCCGCGTGCCCCGCCGCGCCGCCGCCGTCCGTGAGCACCTTCAGGAGCGGGAGGCCCGCGGCGAGGCCGGGACCTCGACGGAGTGGCTGCACGCGTGGGCGCTGGCCGTCAACGAGGAGAACGCGTCCGGTGGCCGGGTCGTGACCGCCCCGACGAACGGTGCCGCGGGCATCCTCCCGTCGGTGGGCCACTACTACCTGCGGTTCGTGCCCGGGGCGTCCCGTGAGGGGATCCACCGGTTCCTGCTCACGGCCGCCGCCCTGGGCTCGCTCATCAAGCGGAACGCGTCGATCTCCGGTGCCGAGGGCGGTTGCCAGGCCGAGGTGGGCTCCGCCTGCGCGATGGCCGCCGGCGCGCTGTGCGCGGTCCGCG
>JACIXM010000178.1 GCA_014360395.1 Actinotalea sp. | reverse complement strand
TCCGTCGTCCAGGCCAGGGCGAGCACGGTGCGGACGACGACGTCGCGGGCGCCCGCCTCCCGCACGGCCCGCTCGACGTCGGCGGCGATGACCTCGGTCGCGGGGCATCCGGTGTAGGTGGGGGTCAGGCGCACCTCGACCGTGCCGTCGTCGGCGACCTCGAGACCGCGCACGATGCCGAGGTCGTCGAGGGTGAGCACGGGGATCTCCGGGTCGGGCACCGCGCCGGCCACCCCTCGCAGCCGCGCGACGTCGGTGTCGGACCGGCGCGTGGCGGTCACCACCGGGCCCCCGGGTGCGCGCGGTGCAGGTGCTGCATCTGGGGCAGGAGGTGACCCAGGTGCTCGGTGTGCAGGCCCGCGCGGCCCCCGCGGGAGTGCCAGGTCGGGGTGGGGACGGTCAGGGTCGCACGGGCGATGACGTCCTCGACGTACGCGGTCCAGCGCGCACGCAGCGCCGCCGGGTCCGCGGCCTCGCCCGGGAGCTGCGCCGCGGCGTCGTCGGGCGTGAAGAGCTCGTCGACGTAGGGCCAGACGCGGTCCAGGCCCGCCTGCATCCGCCGGTGCCCCTCGTCGGTGCCGTCGCCGAGGCGCAGGACCCACTGGGTCGCGTGGTCGCGGTGGTAGGCGACCTCCTTGAGCGCCTTCGCGGCGAGGTCCGCGAGGACCGGCTCGCCGCTGTGACGCAGGGCCGTCCAGAGCTCGTACTGGTAGGCCGAGAAGACGAGCTGGCGCGCCATCGTCACGGCGAAGTCGCCGTTGGGGATCTCCACCAGGCAGACGTTGCGGAACTCGCGCTCGTCGCGCAGGTAGGCCAGGGCGTCCTCGTCGCGGCCGGCGCCCTCGACCTCTCCGGCGCGGGTCAGCAGCACGCGCGCCTGGCCGAGCAGGTCCAGGGCGATGTTGCCGAGCGCGATGTCCTCCTCGATCTGCGGGGCGCGGGTGATCCACTCGCCCAGGCGCTGGGCGAGGATCAACGCGTCGTCGCCGAGGCCGAGGAGGTAGGCGACCAGCGGCGGCGTCGTCGGCGTCGGTGCCTCGCGCGGAGCGGCTGCGGGGGTGCTCACAGGTGCTCGACCCCCTCGGGCACCTCGTAGAAGGTGGGGTGCCGGTAGGCCTTGTCCAGCGCGGGGTCGAAGAACGGGTCCTGCTCGTCCGGGCTGGAGGCGAGGATCGCCGACGACGGGACGACCCACAGGGACACGCCCTCGCCGCGGCGGGTGTACACGTCGCGGGCGTTGCGCAGCGCCATCTCGCCGTCCGGCGCGTGCAGGCTGCCGACGTGCTGGTGGGACAGGCCGCGCCGGGCGCGCACGAACACCTCCCACAGCGGCCAGCCGTGCGGGGTCCGGGGCGCGGCTGGTGCGCTCATGCCGCGGTCTCCCCGGCCGCCGACGACGTCGCGGCGTGCTTGCGCGCGTAGGCCGCGGCGGACTCGCGCACCCAGGCGCCCTCCTCGTGGGCGGTCCGGCGGCGCTCGATCCGCTGGGCGTTGCACGGGCCGTCACCGCGGATGACCCGGTCCAGCTCCGACCAGTCGATCTCGCCGAAGGCGTAGTGGCCGGACTCCTCGTCCCAGCGCAGGTCCGGGTCGGGCAGGGTCAGGCCGAGCGCCTCGGCCTGCGGGACGGTCATGTCGACGAACCGCTGGCGCAGCTCGTCGTTGCTGAACCGCTTGATGCCCCAGGCCATCGACCTCTCGGAGTGCGTGGAGGCGCTGTCCGGCGGGCCGAACATCATCAGCGACGGCCACCAGAACCGGTCGACGGCGTCCTGCGCCATCGCCTTCTGCGCCGGCGTGCCGTGGGAGAGCGTGTGCAGGATCTCGAAGCCCTGGCGCTGGTGGAAGGACTCCTCCTTGCAGATGCGCACCATCGCGCGGCCGTACGGGCCGTAGGAGCAGCGGCACAGCGGGACCTGGTTCATGATCGCGGCGCCGTCGACGAGCCAGCCGATCGCCCCCATGTCCGCCCAGGTGAGCGTGGGGTAGTTGAAGATCGAGGAGTACTTCTGCTTGCCGGAGTGCAGCAGGTCGAGCAGCTCCTCGCGGTCGACGCCGAGCGTCTCGGCGGCGGAGTAGAGGTACAGGCCGTGCCCGGCCTCGTCCTGGACCTTGGCCATGAGGATCGCCTTGCGGCGCAGGCTCGGCGCGCGGGTGATCCAGTTGCCCTCCGGCTGCATCCCGATGATCTCCGAGTGCGCGTGCTGGGCGATCTGGCGGATCAGCGTCCGCCGGTAACCCTCCGGCATCCAGTCGCGCGGCTCGATGCGGACCTCGTCCGCGACCATCCGGTCGAAGCGCGCCTGCAGCCGCTCCTGGGTGGGGGTGTCGTCGACCTGCACAGGACCTCCGCGTCCTCCGCCGGGCGGCAGCGTCGCCACCCGGACTTTGCCGAACGAACGTTCGGTATTGATTCTTCGGGCAGACTAGGGCCGTGTCAATTGCAGCGGAACCGCCACGGGAGACGCCGGAGACGTCGTCGCCCCGGAGCGCTGCCCGTGGGGGGCGCCGTGGTCGCCCGGCGCGGTACACCCAGGACGACCTCGTCGCCGTCGTCGCCCAGGTGTTCCTCGAGCGCGGCTACGACGCGGCGAGCATGGAGGACCTCGCGCGGGCGAGCGGTCTGACGAAGTCCTCGCTCTACCACCACGTCAGCGGCAAGGAGCAGCTGCTGCGCCTGGCCGTGAACCGGGCCCTCGACGCACTGGACGGCGTGTTCGCGCAGGAGGCGCGCCAGGAGGACAGCGCCGTGCACCGGCTGGAGCGGGTCCTGCGCCGGACCACCGGGGTGCTCCTGGCCGAGCTGCCGTACGTGACGCTGCTGCTGCGGCTGCGCGGGAACACTGAGGTGGAGCGGGAGGCGCTCGAGCGGCGTCGGTCGTTCGACGCGCGGCTCGCCGCGTTCGTGCAGGACGCCATGGCGGCCGGGGAGATCCGGTCCGACGTCGACCCGCGCCTGGTGACGCGGCTGCTGTTCGGCATGGTCAACTCGGTGGTCGAGTGGTACCGCCCCGCGCCGCCGGGAGCGACCGACGGGACGGACGTCGGTCACGGGTCACGAGACGACGAGATCGTGCACGCGGTCGTGGAGCTGGCCCTCGACGGGCTCCACGCGCAGCGGGACTGACCGACGGCCCGCTCCGCTCGCCGAGACCGGCACCGTCGCGCGACCTCGGCAGGGAGAACCGCCGACGTGGGCGGGAGCTGCCGGGTTCGCCGACGCGCGCGGCTCACCCCGCTGCGATGGGCGAGTGCTCTGCGGGCCAGGTCGTGTCGCCCCACCGGCGCTCGTCCGCCGTGCCGTCCGGGACACTGGGGGTGACCGACCGATGCCTGGACGAGGAGCTGCTGTGCCCGAAGGAACTGTCCGTTGGTTCGACGCCGAGCGGGGGTTCGGCTTCATCGCCCTCGCGGACGAGTCGGAGGACCTGTTCGTGCACGCGTCCGAGATCCTCAGCGGGGATGCCGTGAAGCTCCTCCGTGAGGGGCAGGTGGTCGAGTTCGAGGTGGGCGAGGGGGACCGCGGCCCGCAGGCGCGCCGTGTCAGGGTGACGGGCGACCTGGCCGCCGACGCGCCCCTGGGCGTGCTCGGCACCGTCGCCTGGTACGAGCCGGCGAAGGGATACGGCTTCATCTCGCCCGACGGGGGCGGTGCGGAGATCTTCGTGCACAGCTCGGCCATCGTGACCGGTGGCGTGATCACGGAGGGGCAGCGGGTGGCGTTCCTCGTCGTCGACGGGGAGAAGGGTCCGCAGGCGGACCACCTGCTGCCCCTGGGCACCCAGGCCGCCCCGCAGGTGGCGGCGGCCGACGGCGCGGACGGCACCGTGTCCTGGTACGACCCGGACAAGGGCTTCGGGTTCGTCGCTCCCGACTCGGGCGGCGAGGACGTCTTCGTCCACGTCCGCGCCCTGGCCGGCGGGCTCACCGAGCTGCACGAGGGGGACCGGGTGACCTACGACGTCGCCGCGGGCGACCGGGGCCCGCAGGCGCGCGACGTCCGCCTCGCGCGCACCGCGGCACCTCGGGGTGTCGCTGCTGCCTCGAGCCCCCGCGGTCGGGCAGGGCATCAGAAGGCCACCGGCGCCCCCGCGCGCGGCGGTGAGGGCGTGGTCGCCCGCTACGACGCGGACCGGGGCTTCGGCTTCATCACCCCGGACGCGGGTGGCGCGGACCTCTTCGTTCACGTGTCGGTCCTCCGGGGTGGCGAGGTGCTGCAGGAGGGCGACCGGGTCCGCTACCAGGTGCGACAGAGCGACCGCGGGCCGCAGGCGGACCGGGTCGAGCGGCTGTGAGCGCGAGGCGCCCTGTCCGCTCTCGGGAGCCGTGACCGGACGGATCCCGAGGGGCAGCAGCCCGGACGGGCCCGCCTGTGACGGAGGTCTCCCCTCGCTGCATCCGTCCGCGGGTCCCGCGGCGTAGTGGGGTTGACGGTCCGGAACGAGCCGGGCCACGACCCCCTCCGGAGGCTCCCATGCTGAAGAAGATCGCCGTCGCGACCGCCGCCGCCGCCCTCGGTGCCACCCTCGTGGCGGCCCCGGCCACCGCGGCCCCGGCCAACCCGGGCGCCGCGTGCGTGCAGTCCGGCATCGGCTTCCTCAAGGGCGACGACGGCGCGCTCCTGCGCGCGGCCGCGCAGAAGCAGATCGACTACTCGACGCTCGCCGACCCGGTGAACGGCCCGATCTTCACGTCGCTCGAGCCCGAGAGCAACCTGTCCCTCGGCCAGGTCGTCAAGCTGCACACCAAGGCGCCCTCGGTGTTCGCCTGGTGCCGCTGACGCCCTGAGGTCCCCGACCGCCGGCGGAGGCCCCGTCGCTCGACGGGGCCTCCGCTGATCGGGCCCGATGTTGCCTCGCGTCAGGCACGCTCGAGCAGCAGCGTCGCCCCCTGACCGACGCCGACGCACATCGTCGCCACCGCGCGCCGGGCTCCCGCGCTGCTGCGGTCGGCGAGCTCGGTGGCGGCGGTGAGCGCGAGCCGTGCGCCGCTCATGCCGAGCGGGTGGCCCAGGGCGATCGCCCCGCCGTTCGGGTTGACGTGCTCGGCGTCGTCCGGGAGCCCGAGCGACCGCAGGACGGCGAGCGCCTGCGCGGCGAAAGCCTCGTTGAGCTCGACCAGGTCCACGTCCGCGAGGGTCAGGCCGGCGCGAGCGAGCAGCCGCTGGGTCGCCGGCACCGGCCCGATGCCCATGGTCCGCGGCGGCACCCCCGCGGTCGCCATCCCGGTCACCCGCGCGAGCGGCTCCAGCCCGTACCGCCCGACGGCGGCCTCCGACGCGACGAGCACCGCGCAGGCGCCGTCGTTGATCCCCGAGGAGTTCCCGGCGGTGACGGTGCCGCCGGGGAACAGGGTGCGCAGCCGCCCGAGCGCCTCGAGCGAGGTGTCGCGCGGGTGCTCGTCCTGCTCCACCAGCACCTCGCCGCCCCGCGCGGGTACCGGCACGGCGACGATCTCCCGGGCGAGTCGACCGCCGGCGCGGGCCTTCGCGACCCGCTCCTGGGACCGCAGCGCGAACGCGTCCTGGTCCTCCCGGCTGATGCCGTGCTCGCGGGCCAGGTGCTCCGCGGTCTGGGGCATCGAGTCCGTGCCGTACCGCTCCCGCATCCGCGGGTTGACGAACCGCCACCCCAGCGTGGTGTCCGCGATCTCCGCCTCGCGCGACCACGCCGTCGTCGCCTTGGGAACGACGAACGGCGCGCGGCTCATGGACTCGACCCCGCCGGCGAGCACGAGGTCCGCGTCCCCGGCCCGGATGGCGCGCGCCGCCGACCCCACGGCGTCCAGGCCGGAGGCGCAGAGCCGGTTCACGGTCGCTCCCGGCACGCCGACCGGCAGCCCAGCCAGGAGCGTCGCCATGCGGGCCACGTTGCGGTTGTCCTCCCCGGCCTGGTTGGCGCAGCCGAGGACGACGTCGTCGGTCGCCTCCCAGTCCACGGTCGGGTGCCGGTCCACGAGGGAGCGCAGCACGTGCGCGGCGAGGTCGTCGGGCCGGACGGACGCCAGCGCGCCGCCGTAGCGGCCGATGGGGGTCCGCACCCCGGTGACCAGGAACGCCTCCGTCATGCCTGCTCCTCCCGCGGCAGCAGGGGCCGCCCCAGCGAGCGGCTCCGTCCCCGGTACTCGGCGATCACCGTGCCGTCCGCCCTGGTCACGGTCACGTCGTACACACCGCTGCGCCCGTAGCGCACGCGCTGGGTGGCGACGGCGGTGAGCTCGTCGCCCAGGACCGCCGGGACGGCGAACACGATGTCGAAGCCCGCGGCGACCGTGACGTCGTCGTCGGTGTTGCAGGCGAACGCGAACGCGCTGTCCGCGAGCACGGCGAGGTACCCGCCGTGGCAGGTGCCGTGCCCGTTGACCATCTCCTCGGTCACCTGCATCGTCAGCAGCGCGCGACCGGGGGAGACGTCGGCGAGCTGCATGCCCAGGCGGCGGCTGGCCAGGTCCGCCGCCCACATGCTCTCGGCGCACCGGCGGGCGAGGTCCTGCCGGTCGACGGTCCGCGGCTCAGAGCTCACGCAGCGACCTCCCGTCCCGGACCGCGGCGCGCAGGGTCGGGCTCACGCGGTACCGAGCGTTCGTGGGCGCGAGCGCGTCGAGCAGCGCCGCGACCCGGTGCGGCCCGATGCGCTCGCCCCACTCCAGCGGTCCCCGGGGGTACCCGGCGCCGAGCCGCATCGCCGTGTCGACGTCGCTCGCGGACGCCACGCCACGGCCGACGACGTCGCACGCCTCGTCGACCAGCAGCGCCACCGTGCGAGCCACCAGGAGCCCCGGCACGTCGGGCAGCACCGTCACGGCAGCACCGGTGGCCTGGAGCAGCCCGACCGCCCGGTCCAGGGCGGCGGGGGGACAGCCGTCGCACGCCGCGACCGCCCACCGCCGTGTCGTCGCCGCGTCACCCGCGAGGTCGAGCACGACGACCGGGTCACCGTCGCTCTCGGCGCAGTCCGTCGCGGTGCGACCCCGGGTGGGCACGAGGAGGCCGCCGTCGAGCTCCGCGACGGGTGCCCCGCTCGTCGGGCCCTCCTCGACCACGACGCCCGCGGTGCGGACCCGGTCCCACAGCGGGGCCCAGGGTCCCCAGTCGCCCCGCACCCGCACCCGGGAGGGGGCCACCGACGACGGCGCCTCGGCGGCCGCCGGTCTGGTCGGCCCCCGCCGCGCCGTCGAGGCGCGCGCCGACGGGCCTGCGCCCTCGGAGGACCCGCTGCCCTCGTAGAACCCGCGGCCCGTCTTGCGACCGAGGTGACCCGACGCGACGAGCTCGACCTGCACGGGCGCGGGCTCGAACCGGGGGTCCCGGCCGGTCTGCTCCCAGACCGACCGCGTCGTGGCGAGGTTGACGTCCTGGCCGATGAGGTCGGTCAGCTCGAGCGGGCCCAGGGGGAACCCCCCGCACTCGCGCAGGACCGCGTCCACGGTGGCCGGGTCCACGCCGTGCTCGAGGAGGCGCATCGCCTCACCGTAGAACGGCCGGGCGACCCGGTTGACGATGAAGCCGGGGGACGTCCGGACGTGGACGGGCGTCTTGCCCCAGGCGGTCACGAGGTCGGCGATCTCCGCGGTCACCGCCGGGTCGGTCCTGTCCCCGGCGACGACCTCCACGAGCCGCATGACGGGGGCGGGGTTGAAGAAGTGCAGGCCCGCGCAGCGTCCAGGTCGGTGCAGGCCCGCGGCGATGTCCGTGACCGACAGGGACGACGTGTTCGTCGCCAGCACGGTGTCGGGCGCGACGACGTCCTCCAGGGCCGCGAACAGGGTGCGCTTGGCGTCCAGCGACTCGGCGACGGCCTCGACGACCAGCGCGCTGTCTCCCACGGCAGCGAGGGAGTCGACCGCGCGCACCCGCCCGTGCGCGGCCCTCGCGTCCGCCACGCCCAGGCGGCCGCGCTCGACGAGCCGGTCCAGCGAGCGCCGCACGGCCGCGACACCCGCGCGGGCACGCTCGGGCGCGGCGTCCAGCAGCAGCACGGGGTGGCCGGCCAGCGCGGCGACCTGCGCGATCCCCGTGCCCATCGTGCCGGCGCCGACGACGGTCACGACGGCGGGAGCCGCGAGCCGGCTCACACCAGGTCCACGAGCGTCGGCACGGGCCGCTCGATCGCGTCCGCGACGAACCGGAGGAAGCCGCCCGCGGTGCCGCCGTCGCACACCCGGTGGTCGAACACCAGCGACAGCTGGGTGACGCTGCGGACGACCACCTCGCCGTCGACGACCCACGGGCGCGGCATGATCCGCCCCATGCCCAGGATCGCGACCTCCGGGTGGTTGATGATGGCGGCGCTGCCGTCCACGCCGAGCACGCCGTAGTTGTTCAGCGTGAAGGACCCACCGGTCAGCTCGGTCGCCGTCGCGCGCCCCTCCCGCGCCGCGGTCGTCAGCCGCCGGATCTGCGCGTCGAGGGCGCGCACGCCCAGCTCGTGCGCCCCCCGCACGACCGGGACGACGAGCCCGCGATCCGTCTGAGCGGCGAGCCCGAGGTTGACGCCCGCCAGGTGCGTGATCGCGTCGCCGTCGACGCGAGAGTTCAGAGCGGGGAAGCGCTCGAGCCCGGCCACGACGAACCGCGCGACCAGCGCCAGCAAGCCCGGCGCCGCCCGGTCCGGCGCCGCGAGCGAGGCGCGCAGCTCCAGCAGCGCCGTCGCGTCGACGTCGACCCAGGTGGTCGCCTCGGGGATCTCCTGCCGGCTGCGGCTCAGCGTCGTCGCGATCGCACGGCGCACACCGGTGAGCGGCACGCGTTCGCGGACGGCGAGCCCGGTGCGCGGGTCGACGTCCGCAGCAGTGTTGGCGACAGCGGCGGGCGCCGCGGTGGGCCGTGCGGCGTCGTCGGTCCCGCCGGTCGGCGTCGCGGCGACCTCCTGCTCGCCGCGCGCCCGGATCGCCTGCTCGACGTCGCGGCGCACCACCAGGCCGTCGGGTCCGGAGCCACGCACCGTGCGCAGGTCCACCCCCGCGGCGCGCGCCATCATGCGCACCAGGGGGGAGCTGACCGCAACCGTGGCGGTGGGCCGGCCGGCGGCGGCGACGCTCCCGGTCGCCGTCGGCGCCTCCGTCGCGGCCCGGGCAGGACGCGCTGCGCGACGGGCCGCCCGGCGTCCGCCACCGGCCGTGACCGCCTCGGAGGTGCCGTAGCCGATGAGGACGTTGCCGGAGCCGGCACGCTCCTCCTCGACGTAGGTGGCCGCCGCCGGGTGCTGCTCGTCGCGCGGCGACGGGACGCCGTCGTCGGGGGCGTCGTCGGGGGCGTCGACCGAGAGCAGGGGCGAGCCCACCGCGATGACGTCGCCCGCCTCCCCGTGCAGGCGCGCGACCCGGCCGGCGTAGGGGGAGGGGACCTCGACCATCGCCTTGGCGGTCTCGACCTCCGCGACGGGCGCGTCGACCGCGACGGTGTCGCCGACCGCGACGAGCCAGCGGACCAGCTCGGCCTCCTCCAGCCCTTCGCCCAGGTCGGGCAGGGTGAAGACCTCGCGGCTCACGACAGGTCCCACTGCAGCTCGTCGACCGTGTCCAGGACGCGGTTCACCGACGGCAGGTGGTGGCGCTCCAGGGCGGGCGGCGGGTAGGGGATGTCGAACCCGGTCACCCGCCGCACGGGGGCCGCCAGGTGGTGGAAGCACTGCTCGGTGACCCGGGCGACCACCTCGGAGGCCACCGAGGCGAAGCCGGACGCCTCGGCGACGACGACGGCGCGCCCGGTGGCCCGGACCGCGGCGGTCACCGTCTCGTCGTCGAACGGCACGATCGAGCGCAGGTCGACCACGCCGATGCTGCGGCCCTCCCGGGCGCCCTGCTCGGCCGCGGCGAGCGCGACCGGCACGGCCGGCCCGTAGGCCAGCAGGGTCACGTCGGTGCCCTCCCGCCGGACGACGGCGCGCCCGATCGGGGGCACCCCTGCCTCGACGTCGACCTCCTCCTTGGTGAAGTACTGGCGCTTCGGCTCCAGGAAGATCACCGGGTCGGGGCTCTCGATCGCCTCCCGGAGCAGCCCGTAGGCGTCCTCGTTGGTGGCGGGCGCGACGACGGTCAGGCCGGGGGTGTGGGCGTAGTAGGCCTCGGAGGAGTCGCAGTGGTGCTCGACCCCGCCGATCCCGCCGCCGTAGGGCACGCGCACGACGACGGGCAGGCGGACCCGGCCGCGGGTGCGGTTGCCCATCTTCGCCAGGTGGCTGACGACCTGCTCGAACGCCGGGTAGGCGAAGGCGTCGAACTGCATCTCCACGACCGGGCGCAGGCCGTTCATCGCCAGGCCGATCGCGAAGCCCACGATCCCGGACTCGGCCAACGGGGTGTCGAAGCACCGCTCCTCGCCGAACTGCGCGGTCAGGCCGTCGGTCACGCGGAACACCCCGCCGAGGGGCCCGACGTCCTCGCCGAGGACGACCACGGTCGGGTCGGCCGCCATCGCGTCGCGCAGGGCCGTGTTGAGGGCCCCGGCCATCGTCGTCTTCATCGGGCGGCCTCCTCGGCGGCGAGCTCGGCGCGCAGCAGGTCCAGCTGGGCCCGGAGCTGGGGGGTGGGGGAGGAGTGGACGTGGGCGAAGAGGTCCTCCGGCTCGCTCGGCGCCGTCCGTGACAGGCCCTCGCGGACGCGTGCGGCCAGTGCCTCGGCCTCGCCGGCGAGGTCGGCCTCGGCGCCGTCGTCGAGCAGGCCGCGCGAGCGCAGGTAGGTCCGCACCCGGCTGATCGGGTCCCGGCGCTCCCACTGGCGCACCTCGTCCTCGGTGCGGTAGCGCGTCGGGTCGTCCGCGTTGGTGTGCGCGTGGACGCGGTACGTGTCGGCCTCCACGAGCGTCGGCCCGCGGCCGGCCGCGGCGTCGGCGACCGCCTGCTCGAGGACGGCCGACAACGCCGCCACGTCGTTGCCGTCGACCAGGACGCCGGGCACGCCGTAGCCGACACCCTTGCTCGCCAGCGAGGGGGCCGCGGACTGGCGGGACAGCGGCACGGAGATCGCGTACTTGTTGTTCTGCACGAGGAAGACGACCGGGGCCCGGAAGACCGCCGCGAAGTTCACGGCCTCGTGGAAGTCGCCCTCGCTCGTCGCCCCGTCCCCGCACAGCGCCAGCACGACGGTGTCCTCACCCTTCAGGCGCGCGGCGTGTGCGACGCCGACGGCGTGCAGCAGCTGGGTCGCCAGGGGCGTGGCCTGCGGCGCGATGTGGTGGACGGTCGGGTCGTAGACCGCGTGCCAGTCCCCGCGCAGCCAGGCCAGCACCTCGACGGGGTCCACGCCCCGGGTGGCGACGGCGACGCTGTCCCGGTAGGTCGGGAAGAGCCAGTCGCCGGGCCGCAGGCACTGCGCGGCAGCCACCTGGCAGGCCTCCTGCCCGTGCGAGGAGGGGTAGACCGCGAGGCGACCCTGCCGGACCAGCGCCCCCGCCTGGTCGTCGAGCCGCCGGCCGAGCACCATCGCCCGGTAGCGCTGCAGCAGGACGTCGTCGGGCGGGGCGGCGTAGCGCGTGTGTGCCACGGACCC
>JACIXM010000177.1 GCA_014360395.1 Actinotalea sp. | reverse complement strand
GAGCCCTCGGCGGCCTCGGAGCCCTCGGCGCAGGCGACCGCGGGACGGGTCGAGGACCGACCGTCCTGGCGGACGAGGGCCACCTCGACGCAGGTCGGCCCGCCCGTGACGGCCGGGACGGTGACGGTCGGCTCGTCGACCGGAGCGAGGGTCGCGTCCTGCCCGGGGACGACCACGCCCCACACGAAGCGGTCCCCCTCCTCCGGCTCGGGGTTGGACCAGGTGAAGACGACGCTGCCGTCCCCGGCGGTGGTGCCCACGAGGTCGACGGGCGCGGGGACGGCCCGGACGGCCGGGACGGCGGGGCTGCCGGCCGGGCTCGCGGTCGGCGCGGCGACGTCGTCGTCGGGGGTCGGGGAGAAGGCCTGGACGGCGGCGACAGCGAGGACCCCGATGACGACGACGCCCGCCAGCGCCCCCACGACCGCGCGGCGGCGCCGGGACCCGGCGGCGGCGACGGGCTCCGCCGGCGCGTGCGCGACGGACACGGCCGCGGCCCCCCAGTGGGCGAGGACGTCCCCGGAGTCCTCGCGCGGCGTCGCCGACGGCGTGGCGGGCGGCTCCGGGGCGACCGACAGGACCGGGCGCAGTCGCGTCGGCTGGGACGCCTCCCCCTCGGCAGCCTCGGGCGGGACGTCGTCGGCGGAGCTGTCGGCCAGGGTGCCGTCCTGGACGTCGGCCGGCATCGTGTCCGGCAGGTCCAGCGGCGTGACCGGGAGCAGCAGCTCCGCCTCGACCTGCTGCAGCGCCCGGGCGAAGGCGAACGCGCTGTGGTGCCGCCGGCCCGGGTCGACGTCCATCGCCCGACGCAGGAGCTCCTCCAGGTCCTCCGGCACGTCGCCGCGCCCCGTCGGCGCCGGCGTCCCGCGCTCGATCCGGGGGATGAGGTCGGCCGCGCCGTTCGGCGCCCCGGGCACCTCGAACGGTGAGCGGCGGGCCAGCAGGGAGTACACCGTCGCGGCGAGGGAGTAGACGTCCCCGCGCGCGTCGCCCGCCGGGTGCTCGGCCAGCAGCTCCGGCGGGGACCACGGGATGGACATGCCGACGGCCGTGCCGGCGGCCCAGCTCGTCGTCGCGGCGATACCGAAGTCGGTCAGCGCCGGCCACCCGAAGTCGGTGATGAGGACGTTCGCCGGCTTGATGTCGCGGTGCAGGACGCCGGCCCGGTGGGCGGTCTCCACCGCGGACGCCAGCCGCACCCCGATGCGCAGGACCTCGGCGACCCCCATCCGCTCGGTCCGGTAGCGCTCGCCGAGCCCGGGGCGGGAGCAGTGCTCCATGACGAGGAAGGGCCGACCGTCCCCGGCCACGGCGGCGTGGTGGATCGTGACGATCGACGGGTGGTGGGACAGACGCGCCATCGTGTCGGCCTCGGCGCGGAAGCGCTCGCGCACCTCGTCCCCGAGGTGACCGGCGAGCAGGACCTTGACCGCGACGAGGCGGCGCGGCATGCGCTGCTGGTAGAGGAAGACGTCCGCGAACCCGCCCATGCCGAGCAGCCGCACCGGGTCGTACCCGGGCAGCGTCGGGGGCGTGGAGGGCTCACGGCGTGCCGTCATGCACCGCGCTCCACGACGAAGGTCACGCCCTCACCGAGGTCGACCTGGACGCCCGGCTCGACGACGGTCGGCTCCCCCGGGTGCAGCCGCTGCGGACCGTGGCCCGGGCGCAGCAGGAGGACGCCGTTGGTCGAGCGCAGGTCGGTGACGAGGACGTCGTCGCCGTCCATCCGCACCTCCGCGTGGGTGCGGGAGATGTCCTGGCGCGGGCTGGCGACCGTGACCAGGCGCGGCATCTCCCGGTTCGACACCCGCGAGACCTGCGGCGCCCGGCCCAGCAGCACCGGCCGGGTGAGCGCCACCACGAGGCCGGAGGACAGCCGGATCTTCGCGGGCGCGGGGCGGTTGGGCGCCGGGACCGCCAACGGGCCCGGGACGCCCTCCCCCGCCCACTCCGGCAGCTGACGGCGCAGGTCGACCACGTCGGAGCTGAGCACCGTCGTCCCGTCGTGGTCGGCGTCGTCGGGCGTGGCGGCCGGCACGAGGACGGGCGCCGGCGAGGGCTCGTCCGGCGTCACCGGGACGGGGTGCGCCGGGGCGGCGGTGGCCCGCTGGGGCTGCTCGGGCTGCTGGTCGGGCTGCTCGACCTCGTCGGACTGCTGCGCGGTGGCGGGCTCCGGCGCCGGGCCGGGCTCCGGCCGCGAGGGGGAGGGCACCTCCCGCGCGGGCTCCGGCCGGGCCCGGTCGGGACGCTCGGACGGGGCCCCGGTCGCCGGCCAGACCGGCAGGCCCACCGAGGTGTCGGTCGCGGCGTGCAGGAGGGTGTGCTCGAGGTCCTCCAGCGCGTGCGGGCCCACCGACGTCGGTGCGGGCGCCGGGGCGGGAGCCGCCGCGGTCACGGACCGGTCCGCCGTCTCCGTCCGGGCGGGGGCCGTCGGCTCGGTCCGCGAGGGCGCGGCTGGGGTGCCCCGACGTGCCACCGGGCGCAGCTCGACGGCGACGACGTCGGCGTGCACGACGGCCGACAGGGCGGGCAGCCGCGCGTCGATGCCCTCGGCGCCGTCCAGCACCCGGGCGAGCACGGCGCGCGCACCCTCGACGACCGCCTCGTGCCAGGTGGCGACGTGCCGGCCGGTGAGCGTCGTCGGCTCGGCGCCGTCGACCTGGACCTCGACGTCCCCGCGCACGACGACGTGGACCCGGTCCCGCTCCAGCGCGACCAGCGCGAACGGCGGGAGCGCCTCGAGACCACCGGCGAGGAGCAGCTGGAGCTGGGCGGTCAGCCCGGCCCCCTCCCGGACGGCGGCCCACAGCGCGGTGACGGTGTCGACGTCGGTGTCCGGCGGGAGCAGGCACACGTGGCCGTCGGTGACGACGGCGAGCCACCGTCCCGGTCCGTAGCGCGGCACGATCATGGGAGCACCTCCGGTGTGCGGCCCCCCTCGGGGCCGGGTCGACGGGGGACGGTGTCGACGTCGACGGGCTCGTCCCTGGTGGACGGCGGGGGCGGACCAAAGGGTCCGGTCTCGCGCCGCCCGGCGTCCGCCGTGCGCTCGAGGTCCGCGGCGCGGGGCACCCGGGCGACGTCGACGACGACGACGCTGACGTTGTCCCGTCCGCCCGAGGCCAGCGCGGCGCGGACGAGCTCCT
>JACIXM010000176.1 GCA_014360395.1 Actinotalea sp. | reverse complement strand
CGCACCGTTGCCGGCGAACCGCGACCTCGTCGACGTCACCCACCTCATGATCGCCAACCCGTTCCGCGGCGGCGGCATGGCCAAGATGTTCGCGACCCACCCGCCGATGGACGACCGGATCCGCCGCCTGCAGGCCATGGCCGACGAGCAGGGCGGCATCCAGCGGTTCTAGGCCTCCTCGCTCGGGCGTCCGGCCCCCTCCTGCCGGACGAGCCAGGCGCTCGCCCGGCGCACGGCCGCCTCGACGGCCGGGCCGTCCTCGCCGTTGTCCAGGGCGGCCGCGACCTGCTCGATCGGGAACACCCGGTGCCAGACGCGGGCCCGGCGAGCCGTCCCGGGGTCGATCGCCGCCTCGACCACCGCCCACCCGAACCAGGCCAGGCAGGCGGCGTCCACCGCCGGGTCTGCGGGTTGTGCCAGGTCCCAGTCGAGGACGCCGACGACGCGCCCGTCGTCGCCCAGCAGGACGTTGGCGCCCGCCAGATCCCCGTGGACGAGCGACGGCGGGACGGGCGGCAACGCGAGGGCGGCGTCCAGCCGTCGGTGGGCGGCGTCCCGGACGGACGTGGGCAGCAGCCGCACCGCGTCGGCCATGAGCTCCGGCCAGCGCGACCGCCCGGCGTAGGCGTGCGGCTCGTCGAGCAGGTCCGCGACGGCGTCGAGGGGCACCCGCGCCAGGGCGTCCAGCAGGGCGGCAAGGTCCTCGCGGCGGGGCGCGCGCCGTCGTCGGCGGCCGACCGCCCCGCGACCCAGGCGAGCGCCACCGCCGCCCGGTCCCCGACCGTCACGACGTCGCCGAGCGGCCGGGGGACCGCGAACGGCAGGCCGAGCCCGTCGAGCCGGGACAGGAGCGCGACCCGACGCCGGAGATGACGGGCAGCCGCGCCCCGGGCCACCTTGACGACGGCGACGCCGGGGACGAGGACGACGTCGTGGAACTCGCCCGCCACCAGGGTCGCCGCTCCCAGGTCGAGACCGGGCGCGGCCGCCGCCGCCGGGCCGAGGACGTCGTCGGCGGCCCGGCGCTCCCGGTCCGGGCCGCCGGCGCCGTCGGGCACGTGGGTCAGCGGTAGTTGACGAACTGCAGCGCGACGTCGAGGTCGGCCTGCTTGAGCATCGCGATGACGGCCTGCAGGTCGTCCCGGCTCTTGGCGGACACGCGCAGCTCGTCGCCCTGGATCTGCGCCTTGACGCCCTTGGGGCCCTCGTCCCGGATCAGCTTGCTGATCTTCTTGGCCTCGTCGGTGGCGATGCCCTCCTTGATCGCGGCCTCGAGGCGGTACTCCTTGCCGGAGGCCTTCGGGTCGCCCGTGTCGAGGGACTTCAGCGAGATGCCGCGCTTGATGAGCTTGGTCTGGAACACGTCGAGGACCGCCTTGACGCGCTCCTCGGAGTTCGCGGTCATGACGATCTTCTCGCCGCTCCAGGCGATCGACGCACCGACGTTCTTGAAGTCGTAGCGCTGGGCGATCTCCTTCGCGGCCTGGTTGAGGGCGTTGTCGACCTCCTGGCGGTCGACCTTGCTGACCACGTCGAACGACGACTCCGATGCCATGGGTGCTCCCTCTGCTGCGTGTACGGACCAACGGGCAGGACTTGCTATCCTTCCATCCGCAGCCGGACCGATCGAGCGCGCCCCAGGGGGCGGGCACCGGGCCGGGAGCGAACGGCAGGTTGCCCGAGCGGCCAAAGGGAGCTGACTGTAAATCAGCCGCGCAAGCTTCGGGGGTTCGAATCCCTCACCTGCCACGCCGTGACGAGACCCCACCCGGGACCCGGGTGGGGTCTCGTGCG
>JACIXM010000175.1 GCA_014360395.1 Actinotalea sp. | reverse complement strand
AGACTCCACCCGGGACCCGGGTGGGGTCTCGTGCGTCAGGGGGCGGACGTTCGGCCCTGTCGTGCGGGCCCTCGACGGCCCAACGTGGAGGCACGGGCGGCCGCGCGGTCGGGCACCGGTCCGACGACGACGCCGCGGCCTCGAGGCCGGCGACGGCGCCGGCAGGGGAGGTGCGCCATGGGCAGCATGACGCTCGACGGCAGGCTGGACGGCAAGGTCGCCGTCGTCACGGGGGCCGCGCGCGGCATGGGCGAGGCGATCGCACGCCGGCTCGTCGCCGAGGGCGCCACGGTGCTCGTGACGGACGTGCTGGAGGCGGAGGGCAAGGCCGTCGCGCACACCCTCGGCGCGAAGGCGCTCTTCGTGCCGCTGGACGTGGCGTCCGCGGAGTCCTGGGGCGAGGCGGTGGAGACGGCCTACGAGACCTTCGGCTCGATCGGCGTGCTCGTGAACAACGCCGGCGTGCTCGCCTACGGCGCCGTCGACGCCGCCTCGGAGGCGGACGTGCGCCGGATGCTCGACGTCAACCTGATCGGCCCGTTCCTCGGCATCCAGGCGGTGGTCCCGTACCTGCGCGAGGCCGGCGGCGGCTCGATCGTCAACATCTCCTCGGCGGCGGGCCTGATCGGCATGCCCTCCCTCGCGGGCTACGCCACCTCCAAGTGGGGCCTGCGCGGGCTGACCAAGGCCGCGGCGCTGGACCTCGGGCGCGACGGCATCCGTGTCAACTCGATCCACCCGGGCGGGGTCCGGACCGCGATGGCCAGCGGCGCCGACGACGCGATGTTCGCCGGCTACGCGATCCCGCGCATCGGCGAGCCCGAGGAGATCGCGGCGGCCGTGGCGTTCCTCGCCAGCGACGAGGCGTCGTTCATCACGGGCGCGGAGCTCGCGGTCGACGGCGGGATGGTCCTGGGGACGCTGCCGGCTGCGCGTTGAGGGGCCCTCGGGCGGGCGCGGGAGCCGCTCGGCGGCCCTCCCGCGCCCCGGGGTCACGGGGATTTCGCAGCACCGCCCGGGCCCGTGTACCCTGGCACGCGCTGCCCCGATAGCTCAGTCGGCAGAGCGTCTCCATGGTAAGGAGAAGGTCAAGGGTTCGATTCCCTTTCGGGGCTCTGGTGGTGCCCGGGGCCGCCTGACGGATCACACCGTCCGGCGGCCCCGTGCTCCGAGAGGTGGGGCCTGCAGGCTCCGCCGACCGGCAGGGCCCACCACAGGCAGGACCCCAAGCGGCGGGGTAGCTCAGTAGGTCAGAGCGCACGACTCATAATCGTGAGGTCGCGGGTTCGATCCCCGCCCCCGCTACCACTCCTGAAGCAGCAGCGTGCGCCGATCACCGGCTCGCGCACGACGACAGAGGCGCCGCAGCAGCCGGCGCGAGAGGTGGCAAGACCGTGGCCAGCAAGTCGCAGGACGTCCGTCCGAAGATCACGCTCGCGTGCACCGAGTGCAAGGAGCGGAACTACATCACCAAGAAGAACCGGCGCAACGACCCGGACCGCCTGGAGATGAAGAAGTTCTGCCCGCGGGACGGCCGTCACACGCTGCACCGCGAGACCCGCTGACCCAGCGGCTCATCAGGCTGAGGACGACCCGCGCATGGCTGTGAACACCGCCTACGCGGGTCGTTCCTATGCCCCCACCGCGCCGTACCAGGTGGGGCGCGAGCACGTGCGGGCCTTCGCCACGGCGGTCCTGGCGGACCACGTCGCCCACCACGACGTCGAGGCGGCCCGGGCCCTCGGGCACCCGGACGTCGTCGCCCCGCCGACCTACGCCGTCGTCATCGCGCAGGCCGCGGAGGCCCAGCTCGTGCAGGACCCCGAGGCGGGCATCGACTTCTCCCGGGTCGTCCACGCCGACGAGCGCTTCGTCCACCACCGGCCCATCCACGCCGGCGACGATCTCGTGACCACGCTGCACGTGGACGCCATCACCGAGCGCGCGGGCCTGGCCATGGTCACCACGCGCTGCGAGATCGCCGACGCCGACGGCGCCCCCGTGGCCACCGTCGTCTCGACGCTCGCCGTCCGGGGGGAGGGCTCATGAGCGCCGCACGGCCGGACCTGGCCACGCTCGCCGTGGGCGACACCATCGGCACGCGCACGGTCGAGGTCGACCGCCGCACGCTCGTCCGGTACGCCGGCGCCAGCGGTGACCTCAACCCGATCCACTGGAACGAGCGCTTCGCGACCGAGGTCGGCCTGCCCGGCGTCATCGCGCACGGGATGTTCACCATGGGAACGGCGGTGAACCTCGTCGCGGACTGGGCGGGGGACCCCGGCGCCGTCGTGGAGTACGCGACCCGCTTCACCCGCCCCGTGCCCGTGCCGGACCCGGGCGTCGCGGTGCTGGAGGTCACGGGCGTCGTCGGCGCCGTCGACCCGGAGGCGGGGACGGTCCGCGTCGACCTCACCGTGACCTTCGAGGGCGCCCGCGTGCTGGGCAAGGCCCAGGCGACCGTCCGCCTCTGACGCGCGCTCCGACCGCACGCGTCACCCGGGTCGACCGGCCTTCCGGCGCGGCTCAGGCCGGCGGCGGGCCCGTCGTCGTCCCGGGACGCAGCTCGACGTCGAGCACGACGCTGTCCGGCTCCTCCCCGGCGAGCAGGCGACCGACCATCCGGCCCATGGCCTCGCCCTTGGCCTGCAGCGGCTGGGCGACGGTGGTGAGGACGTCGGGAGCGAGCCAGGGCAGGTCCAGGCCGTCGAACCCGGCCACCGAGACGTCCTCGGGCACGCGCAGGCCCAGCTCCCGGGCGGCGAGCAGGACGCCGGCGGCCAGCAGGTCGGACTGGGCGACGACGGCGGTCGGCCGGTCCTCGGCCTCCAGGACGCGCAGGCCCGCCTCGCGCCCGCACTCCACGAGGGAGGCCTCGGCCTCCATGACCACCGTCGGCCGGATGCCCGCTGACTCCAGCCCCTCGAGCCGGTGCCGGGTCGGCGCCCAGTCCACCTGGGCCCGTCGCGCCGCGTCGACCGGCCCGCAGCGGCGCGCCGCGTCGAACGGCAGGCTGACGACGGCGATCCGCTCGTGGCCGAGGGCGAGCAGGTGCCGGCCGAGCTCCGCGCTGCCGCCCCGGTCGTCGATGGCGACCACGGGCGCCGTCGTCGTCGACGGTCCCTCGCCCACGACCACCGGCACGCCGCGGCGGCGCAGGGCGGCCAGGACAGGGTCGTCGGTCCGGAAGCCCCAGATGAGGACGGCGGCGTCCATGACGGCGCTCTCGACGAGGGGGTCGACCGCGCTGGGCCGGTCGGGGTCGGGCATCGCCGGGATGAGCAGGACGCCGAGGCCGAGCTGGCCCAGCGCGCCGGTCAGCCCGTCCAGGACCTGGATGGCGACCGGGTCGCGGAAGCTGCGGCGCAGCTGGTCCCCGATGATGACCCCCGCGATCCCGGACCGACCGCTGCGCAGCGACCGGCCGAGCGGGTTGGGGCCGCTGTACCCGAGCTGCTCGGCGGCGGCGAGCACGCGGCGGCGCGTGTCCTCCGCGATCGGGCCGGAGCCGGAGAACGCGAGGGACGCCGTGGACACGGACACGCCGGCCGCCGAGGCGACGTCGGCCAGCGTGGGTCGGCTGTGCGGCATCTCACCAGCCCCTCGGCCGATCGCGGTTGACGATCCGCCAGCGTAGCGGGACACTCGTCACACCGCATCGAATCGTTTCGAACCGCGTGTCGCCGCCGGCCCCGCCGCGCGCCCACGCGCTGTGAGCACCGTCGCCCGCCCGGACCAGGCCCGCGCGCCCCCCGGCGGGCTTCGTGCGTCCCGGGACGAGTGCGGCGCCCGCCACGACCTGAACCGAGGACCCATGCCCCGCCCCGGCGCCTTCCGGCCCGCCCGCGCCACCCGGCCCGCCCGCACCGACCGTCCCGCCGCCCCGGCGGCCGCCCTGCGCGCCCGCCGCCAGCTCATCGGGCTGTACCTGCTGCTGGGCATGACGGTGTCGAGCTGGCTGACCCGCCTGCCCACCGTGCGGTCCGTGCTCGACCTCACCGAGGCCCAGCTCGGCCTGGTCCTGCTCCTCGGCGCCCTCGGATCGCTCGCCACCGTGCTCCTGGCCGGCGGGGTCGTGGCCCGGTTCGGCAGCCGGCGGACCCTCACCGCCGCGGCGGTGATGTTCTCCGGCGCGACCTTCCTCATGGGCCTGGGCCCGACCCTCGGCAGCGTCGCGGTGCTCGTGCTCGGCGTCTTCGTCATGTCGGCGTCCTTCGCGCTCGGCAACGTCCCGATGAACGTCGAGACCGTCGTCATCGAGCGGGCGATGGGCCGCACGGTCGTGCCGCAGTTCCACGCCGCCTTCTCCGTCGGCGCCCTCGCCGGCTCGCTCCTGGGTGCCGCGGCCGCGTGGGCTGCCGTGCCCCTGCTCGTCCAGTTCGGGGGCATGGCCGCGCTGTCGCTCGGGTGGCGCCTGGCCGCGATCCCCGCCGCGGTCCTGCCGGCCCCGGCCGCCCCGGCCGACGAGGCCCCGGCCCCGCGGCGCGGCATGCGGTCGGCCCTGGGCGCCTGGCGCGAGCGCCGCACGCTGCTCGTCGGGGTCATCGTCATGACCGCCGCGCTGTCGGAGGGTTCGGCGAACAACTGGCTCGCGATCGCCGTCGTCGACGGCTTCGGGCAGACCGAGGCCGTCGCGGCCGTCGTCTTCGGGGTCTTCACCGGGTCGATGGCCGTGGCCCGCTTCGCCGGGACGTGGGCCATCTCCCGGTTCGGGCGCGTCGCCGTGCTGGCCGCGTCCGGCACCGTCGCCTTCGTCGGGCTCCTGCTGTTCGGGCTGGCGCCCTCCCTGCCGCTCGCCGTCCTGGGGGTCGTCGGCTGGGGGCTCGGGGCCGGCCTCGTGGTCCCGATCGGCATGGCCGCGGTGTCCCACGAGCCACTGCGCGCCGCCGGCCGGGTCGCCGTGGTGTCGGCGTTCGCGTCCGTCTCCTCGATCGTCGCGCCGCCGCTGCTCGGCGCCGTGGCCGAGGCCGTCGGGGCGCGCCGCGCCCTGCTGCTCGTCGCGTTCGGGCTGGCCCTGAGCGTCGTGCTCGCCTCGACGGTGCGGACGCCCGAGCCGGCCGGGACCG